>JAQVDF010000435.1 GCA_028698405.1 Phenylobacterium sp.
ACTGTTCGACCGCGCCGTCGCTGCGGGCGGCCTGCACGTGGTCGGCCAGCACGTCGTTGGCGCGCAGCAGGATCTTCACGACCTCGTCGGTCGGCTCGATCACGCCCGAACGGATCTGGTCCAGCGCCGTCTCAAAGACGTGGGCGAAGCGGATCAGCTCCTCCAGCCCGAACGCGCCGGCGCCGCCCTTGATGGAGTGCACCGCCCGGAAGACGGCGTTGATCGTCTCGGCGTCCTTGTCGCCCCCTTCCATGGCGAGCAGTCCCGACTCGAGATCGGTCAGCAGCTCTTCGCATTCCTGGAAGAAGGTCGCCTTGATGCTCTCGAACGGGTCCAAAGGGCGCTCCCGGCTTGGGGTCTGGGTACTTCGGTCAGGCCGCGACGCGGCGGACCGCGTCGACCAGCTTGACGGGGTTGAAGGGCTTCACGATCCAGCCGGTCGCGCCGGCCTGGCGGGCGCGTTCCTTCTTGGCGACGTCGCTCTCGGTGGTCAGCACCAGGATCGGCGTGGCGCGGTGATCGGGATTGGCCCGCACGCCCTCGATGACGCCGAAGCCGTCGAGCCTGGGCATGTTGATGTCGGTGATGACGACGTCGGCGCCTTGGCTCTGGAGAATCTCCAGCCCTTCCACGCCGTCGATCGCCTGCAGCACGCGGTAGCCCGCCTGGACCAGCGCCATGCTGAGCATCTCCCGCATGGTGCGAGAGTCGTCGATCGTCAGAACTGTCTTGGTCACGAAACACCCCCTTCGGGCAGGAAGCCCAGTTCGGGATCGCCGAAGCTGGCCAGTTGTTCGGTGAAAGCCTCCGACGGCTCGTCCACGGTGAGCGGTTGGCCGTCCTCGGCCCACGTCTTGCGGGCCGAGATCAGGACTTGCAGGCACAGCCCGCCGAGGCGGGTGACCTGCGAGGCGTCGATGCTGAGGGGGCGGCCCCTGAGCACCATCAATTCCGCCCGCAGTGGTTCGGCCGCCTGCAGGTCGAGAATGGGGGCGAGGCTGAGCACGACGGTGTCGGCCATCAGAATTCCTCCCAGCCGTCTTCCGCCGGATCGGCGGCCGGTTCGGGCTTGCGGGCGGCGCCGCCCGCGCCGGTGGTCTTCAGCGCCGGGACCGGCGCGTGGGCGATGCGCGGGGCGATCGGGGCGGAGGCGCTGAGCTTGAAGCGCTCGATGCTGCGGGTCAGGGCGTCGACCTCGGTCAGCAGCGCGTGGCCGGAGCTGGCGCCCTGCTCGACGTGGGCGGCGTTGCGCTGGGTCACCTGGTCCATCTCGTTGATGGCGGTGTTCACCTGGGCGAGGCTGGTGGACTGCTCCTTGGCCGAGGCGGCGATCTCGGCCACCAGGGTGGAGATCTCGGCCACCTTGGTGACCATGCGGGTCAGGGCCTCGCCGGTCTGGCCGACCAGTTCGACACCCGAGCCGACCTGTTCGCTGGACGCGCTGATCAGCGCCTTGATCTCCTTGGCCGCCTCCGCCGAGCGCTGAGCGAGCGCCCGCACTTCGGAGGCGACGACGGCGAAGCCGCGGCCGGCTTCGCCCGCGCGGGCGGCCTCGACCCCGGCGTTCAGCGCCAGAAGGTTGGTCTGGAAGGCGATCTCGTCGATCACCCCGATGATCTGGCTGATCTGCTTGGCCGAGTGCTCGATGCCGCTCATCGCCGAGACGGTCTCGGCCACCACGTCGCCGCTGCGCTCGGCCTCGGCCTTGGCTTCCCGGGCGGCGCTGTCGGCCTGGGCCGCACCCTCGCTGGTCCGCTTCACCGTGGCGGTGATCTGGTCGAGGGCGGCGGCGGTCTCCTGCAGGCTGGCGGCCTGCTGCTCGGTGCGGCTGGCCAGGTCGTCGGAGGCTCGCGCGATGGTCTCGGCGCCGTTGCGGATCGCCGCGGCGTTGGCCTCGATCACCGTCATGGCGTCTTCCAGGCGGGCGGCGGCCTCGTTGAAGTCGCGGCGCAGCTCGTCGTACTCGGCGGGGAAGGCCCGATCGAGGCGGAAGGTCAGGTCGCCGCGCGCCAGCCGGTCGAGCGCGGCGGCCAGGCCCTGCACCACCTGCTTCTGCTCGGCCTCGGCGGCGACGCGGTCGGCGCGGGCCTGCTCCTCGGCGTGCGCGGCGGCTTCCAGATAGACCTCCAGGCCCAGGCCCAGGTCCAGCATGGCGGCCTTGATCAGGGCGCCGACGCTGTCGATGGCCTTTTCCTTGTCGGCCTTGCTCATGCCGCCCAGGCCGCCGGCCTTGATCTGCTCGGCGAGCACGCCGCCGACCAGCTTCTCGAGGATCACCGCGTAGCCGCCGACGTACCAGGCGGCGTCCATGCCGATCTTGGCGTTGGATTCGCCCAGCGCGCGGGCGCGGCGGGCGAAGTCGGCGTCGATCAGGCCGGCGGCGATGGCGGCCCAGTGGTCGACCTGACGGGCGCTGGCGCGGGTGACGTCGACCTGGGCGAAGGTTTCTCTGGTCTCGGGGAAGGCGCCCAGCTGGGCGTAGAGGCCGGCGACGGCCCCGGGGAGCACCTTGCGGGCGATCGGAGCGGTGGCGGCAAGGCGTTTGCGCGCGGCCTCGTCCAGGCCGGCGAAGGCGATCCGACGCTCCAGATCCTGCGCCGGGGCGGCTCTCGACTGCTCACTCATACGCGGTCCCCAGTCCGGGAGGACGACCGCGTCGAGACCGCTGCGAGGCCCGCGACTGCAACCAACGAATCATTTCCCCCGCCCACGCGGCGGCCGAACAGGCCG
>JAQVDF010000436.1 GCA_028698405.1 Phenylobacterium sp.
GCTGAGCGTGCGGCCGCGCATGAAGGCGATGGGGGCGAGCTCGATCTCGCCCTTCTCGCGGCGGCGGCGGAACTGGTCGGCGCCCATGATGTCGGTCAGCGCCTCCCAGACGGGCGCCATGTAGGGGTCCACCTTCTCGGCCAGGTCGCCGGGCAGGAAGCCGAGCCGTTCGCCGGCCTCCACCGCCGGCCGCGAGACGATCAGCCGATCGACCTCGCCGCGCATCAGGAGCCCCGCGCCGTGGGCGACGGCCAGGAAGGTCTTGCCGGTGCCCGCCGGGCCCAGGCCGAACACCAGCTCGTACTGGTTCAGGGCGTCGAGGTAGCGGGCCTGGGCGGCGGTCTTGGGGGCCACCTGGCCGCGGCGGCCGGAGGGCAGGCCGGGGCCCTGCTGGCCGGCGCGCGCCGCGCCGATGGCCACGCGCACGTCCGCCTCGCCGATCTCCAGCCCCTTGTCGGCCCGCTCGGCGATGGCCTGCACGGCGCGCTTGGCGGCGGCGCGGGCGCGGGGCTCGCCGCTCAGCGAGACGCCCCCGCCGGGCGTCTCGACCAGCACGCCGAAGGCGTCCTCGATCAGCGCCGCATGGCGGCTGCCGGCGCCGGAGACGGCCCGAACGGCCGCGTCCGACAGCGAAATGAACTCCGGAGCTCGGCTCAAGCAGTCTCCATGACCAGTTCGCCGGCCAGGCTGTTCCTGGCCGCGCCTGCGATTTTCACCTGAACGATCTGGCCGATCAGCCGATCCGGACCGCTGACGTGCACGGCCTGCAGGTAGGGGCTGCGGCCGACCACCTGGCCGGCGTGGCGGCCGGGCTTCTCGAACAGCACCGGCAGCTCGCGGCCCGTCTGGGCTTCGTTGAACACCCGCTGCTGCTCGTCGAGAAGCGCCTGGAGGCGGGCGAGCCGCTCTTCCTTGACCTCGTCGGGAACCTGACCCGGCATCGCCGCGGCCGGCGTGCCCGGGCGGCGCGAGTACTTGAACGAGAAGGCGCTGGCGTAGCGCGCCTCGCGGACGATCTGCAGCGTCTTTTCGAAATCGGCCTCGGTCTCGCCGGGGAAGCCGACGATGAAGTCGCCGGACAGCGCGATGTCGGGCCGCGCCGCGCGGATCTTCTCCACGAGCTTCAGGTAGCTGTCGGCGGTGTGCGCGCGGTTCATGGCCCGCAGGATCTTGTCCGAGCCGGCCTGCACCGGCAGGTGCAGGTAGGGCATCAGGGCTTCGACCTCGCCGTGGGCGGCGATCAGGTCCTCGCCCATGTCCTTGGGGTGGCTGGTGGTGTAGCGGATGCGGTCGAGCCCCGGGATCTTGGCCAGCCGCCGCACCAGGCCGGCCAGGGTGACCCCATCGGCCGCGTAGGCGTTGACGTTCTGGCCCAGCAGGGTGACCTCGCGCACGCCCGCCTCGGCCAGGCTGCGGGCCTCGGCCTCGATGGCCTCGGGCGCGCGCGACCACTCGGCGCCGCGGGTGTAGGGCACGACGCAGAAGGTGCAGAACTTGTCGTAGCCCTCCTGCACGGTGAGGAAGGCGGTCACGCCCGAGGCGCGCCGGTCGGTGGGCAGGGAGTCGAACTTCTCCTCGGCGCCGAAATCGGCGGCCAGCCGTTCGCCGCGGGCCCGGTGGGCGCGGGCGATCAGCTCGGGCAGCTGGTGATAGGCCTGCGGACCCACGACCAGGTCGACGGCCGGCTGGCGGCGCATGATCTCCTCGCCCTCGGCCTGGGCGACGCAGCCGGCGACGGCGATGGTCATGCCTCCGCCCGCGGCGGCGCGCTCCTGCTTCAGGCGCTTGATCAGCCCGAGCTCGGAATAGACCTTCTCGGTGGCCTTCTCGCGGATGTGGCAGGTGTTCAGCACCACCAGGTCCGCGCGGGCGGGATCGTCCACGAGGCCGTAGCCCAGCGGCGCCAGCACGTCGGCCATGCGCTCGCTGTCGTAGACGTTCATCTGACAGCCGTAGGTCTTGATGTAGAGGCCCTTGGCGGGCGCGCTCTCGGACATGCCGCGGTTATGGGTGTCCCGGGGCGGACGCGCAAGCGCCCGGCCCCAGGTAGGGCGGATGGGTCAATCCTCGATCGGCACGCCGTAGAGCTCGAGGCGGTGGTCGATCAGCCGGTAGCCCAGCTTCCTGGCGATGGCTTCCTGCAGCGCCTCGATCTCGGGATCCACGAACTCCACCACCTTGCCGGTCTTCATGTCGATGAGGTGGTCGTGGTGGGTGTCGGTGGCTTCCTCGTAGCGGGAGCGGCCGTCGCGGAAGTCGTGGCGGGCGATGATGCCGCTCTCCTCGAACAGCCGCACGGTCCGGTAGACCGTGGCGATGGAGATGTGCGGGTCCACGGCGTGGGCCCGGCGGTACAGCTCCTCCACGTCCGGGTGGTCCTGCGCTTCCGACAGGACGCGGGCGATCACGCGCCGCTGCTCGGTCATGCGCATGCCCTTTTCGGCGCAGAGCGCTTCGATCCGATCGCTCACGCTGGTCCTCCTCTCTCCGAAACTCGAGGATAGGGGTTCGGTGGCGCGGTGTTAAGGTCGCGCCGCATCACCAGGGCGTCGGCCCGCTGGCCGCCGCCGCGGCCATAGTAGCCGGGCCGCCGCCCCACCTCTTCGAAACCTGCGCCACGGTAGAGGGCGATGGCGGCGTCGTTGTCGTGCGCCACTTCCAGGAAAAGGGCCTCGGCGCCGGCGGTCTTGGCGAGGCCGGAGGCGGCCTCCACCAGCAGG
>JAQVDF010000437.1 GCA_028698405.1 Phenylobacterium sp.
GCCCGCAATCCCGGCACGGAATTCGCCGGCGGGGATGATCGCCGCGGCTACGCGCTCACCGCTCCGCTGACCGAGGACGGGCGCCTCGACGAGAGCGCCTACGGCAAGCACAAGAACGACTGCGTCGTGCGCCGCTTCTCCCCGGACGAGGATCCGGCGGACGGCCGCCTGGCCAAGCGCGGCCAGCGCTGGTTCTTCGACTACGACGAGGGCGATACGGCCGACGACGAGCCGGTCTACCGGCTGGGCGACCACCGCTTCGCGGTCGGCGAATACGTCACCGTAACCGACGAGGACGGCCGCCCGCTGACCTACAAGGTCGTCGAGGTCCAGCCCGTCTAGCGCCTCACGCGCCGCCGTTGCGGCGGACCAGGCGGGTGATGTCGCCGTGGCCGATGTCGTCGCCGTCGCCGTCCTTGGCGCGCACCACGGCCACCGCCAGCGGCCCGGTCTTGCGGCCGGACACCTCGTAGGCGAGGTATCTCCAGTCGGGTCCGACCTGGTCGCCGGCGATCACCAGCCGCGCGCGCACGCCGCGCTTCTCGCGGGCGAAGGCCTCGCCCCGCAGCCGCGCGTCCTTGCGGGTGCGGATGACCGCCCCGGAATCGCTGGCGTCGATGGTCATCTCGCCGATGCTGATCTTGGCTTCGTCCCTGGCCTCGTCGGCATGGATGCGGATGCCGGGCAGATCCACGCGGACAACGTCGCCGCCCTCCCGCTCGGCCTCGGCTTCGACCGAGAGCGGCGCGCTCGCATCCGACTTGGCCTCGGCCGACGCCTTCTGAGCCGCATCGGCGCTCGCGCCCGCCGACCCGGACGCGGGGGCTGCGGCGCTCTCGGATTCGGCCGGGGCGGCTTCGGCACCCTGGACCCCGGCCGGCGCGGCCGGCGGCTGTGGCGGCAGGTAGCTGCGCAGTTCGTCTTCCAGGCGGGCGAGAGTGGCGTCCACGCCGCCCTCGACCTCGACGATCCTCAGGCTGACCTCGGCGCCGCCCTCGCCGACATAGGTGCAGCTTCGGCCGTCGGCCGCCTGGCCGATGCGGGTCAGTTCGCCCTGCGTTTCAGGGCAGTCGAGGCGGGTCAGTTGTTGGGGGGGCGGATAGCAGGCGGCGACGCCCAGGGCGGCGGCCGACGCCGCGATGGAAAGAACGGCCTTCATAACGAAGAAGCCTCCGGTCGTGTTCTCTTCGAACCTGACCGGAGGCCTCTGAAACGTCGAGTGAAATCGCCGTAACGCGTTACTGCCCGGGGCGCGAGGGGGCTCCTTCGCGGCGGGCCAGGAAGGCCAGACGCTCGAACAGGTGAACGTCCTGCTCGTTCTTCAGCAGGGCGCCGTGCAGCGGCGGGATCAGCTTGGTGGGATCCTTCTCGCGCAGCGCCGACTCGTCGATGTCCTCGACCATCAGCAGCTTGAGCCAGTCGAGCAGTTCGGAGGTCGACGGCTTCTTCTTCAGGCCGGGCACCTTGCGCATGTCGTAGAAGATGCGCAGCGCCTCGGAGACCAGCTTCTGCTTGATGCCCGGATAGTGGACCTCGACGATCTGGTTCATCGTCTCGGCTTCCGGGAAGCGGATGTAGTGGAAGAAGCAGCGGCGCAGGAACGCGTCCGGCAGCTCCTTCTCGTTGTTGGAGGTGATGATGACGATCGGCCGCACCTTGGCCTTGATCGTCTCGTTCGTCTCGTAGACGTAGAACTCCATCCGATCGAGTTCCTGCAGCAGGTCGTTCGGAAACTCGATGTCGGCCTTGTCGATCTCGTCGATCAGCAGCACCGGCCGGACGGGGCTCTCGAACGCCTCCCAGAGCTTGCCTTTCTTGATGTAGTTCTTGACGTCCTTCACCCGCTCGTCGCCGAGCTGTGAATCGCGCAGGCGGGTGACCGCGTCGTACTCGTAGAGGCCCTGGTGGGCCTTGGTGGTCGACTTGATGTGCCAGGTGATCAGCGGGGCGTTGAGGGCCTCGGCGATCTCATAGGCCAGCACGGTCTTGCCGGTTCCGGGCTCGCCCTTGATCAGGAGGGGGCGCTCGAGCGCGATCGCGGCGTTGACCGCCACCTTCAGATCCTCGGTGGCGACGTAATTGTCGGTGCCTTCGAAACGCTCGGTCATTGCGGCTCCTGGGCGGGCCAACAAAAAGGGCCCGCGCTTCGAACAAATGTTTGGAGCTCGCAGACTAAAGCGCGTTTCGCGATGATCAAGCCTTCCTTCCCGCCGCCGCGGGGCAGGGGCGGATCAGCCGCGCCGGGCCGGGTCGGCGCCGGGATTGTCGGCGTCGTCGAGGTAGCCCATCCGGCGCAGGTCCTCGTCGCCCACCGCCTTCGCCTGGAAGTTGGTGAAGTCGTCCTCGCCGCCGGTCGCCTCGTCGGCGTCCCGCACCTCGTTCAGGCCCTCGATCTCCTCGGCGGCGATCAGGTCCTCGTCGAAATCGTCGACGATGTCGTTGGCGTCTTCGTCGTCGTAGATGTCGGAATCGGCGCTGCCGGCGGCGTAGGCGTCCTCGTCCTCATCGTCCATGTCGCCGTCCCCGAAGGCGTCTTCGTCGAACTCGTCGGCGTCGAGGGCCAGCCCCCCGTCGTCCGAGCGGTCGCCGATCGCCTGGGTCAGGTCCATGACGTCAGGCAACTCTTCGAAGTTGCGCATGTCGTCGCCTTCGCCGTCGACGGTCATGCTCTCGTCGCGGGCCTCGGCCTGGTCCTGGGGATCGTATTCGG
>JAQVDF010000438.1 GCA_028698405.1 Phenylobacterium sp.
AGCTCGTCGGCGTCGCCGCCGCGCGCCAAGGTCGTGTTCTCGCCGATCATGGTGAGGCTGCCTCCGCCGACGGCCATCGCGTCGCGCGCATTGACCGCCAGGTTCAGCAGGGCGAGCTCGAGCTCGCCGATATCCACCCTCACCGGCCACAGGCCCGGCGGCAGGTCGATGAGCAGGGTGACGCGGCTCGGGAGACCCGCGGAGATCAGTTCCTTCAGCGAGCCTGCGTGCTCGGGCAGCGAGACCGGGACCGGCTGCAGGCGCTGGCGGCGGGAGAAGGACAGCAGGTGGCGGGTCAGATCCTCACCCCGGCGGGCCGAGGCCTCGATGGCGTCGAGGGCCCGCAGCGCCCGCGGATCGTCGGCCAGCTTCTTGCGCAGCAACTGGGCCTGCCCGCTGACCACCATCAGGAGGTTGTTGAAGTCGTGCGCCACGCCGCCGGTAAGCTGGCCGAGCGCTTCCATCTTCTGGGCCTGGGCCAGCTGCTCGTGCGCCCGCTGCAGCTCCAGCTGGGCGTTGCGCCGCTCGGTGATGTCGCGGGTGATCTTGGCGAAGCCGATCAGCCTGCCGGCGTCGTCGCGGATGGCGTCGACCACCACGTGGGCCCAGAACAGGGTCCCGTCCTTGCGCACCCGCCAGCCCTCGGCCTCGTAGCGCCCCGTCTCGGCGGCGGTGCTGAGCGCCTTGAAAGGCACGCCGGCGGCCCGCTCTGCGTCGGTGTAGAAGCGCGAGAAGTGCTGGCCGACGATCTCCTCGGAGGTGTAGCCCTTGATCTTCTGGGCCCCCCCGTTCCAGCTCGACACCACGCCGTTCGGGTCGAGCATGTAGAGGGCGTAGTCCTTCACCCCGCCCACCAGCAGCCGGAACTGCTGCTCGCTGTCGGCGAGGGCGTCCTGCGCCGCACGCCGCTCGGAGATGTCACGGGTGATCTTGGCGAAGCCGACGTGGCGGCCGTCATCGTCGTAGATGGCGTCGATCACCACGCTGGCCCAGAAGCGGCCGCCGTCCTTGCGCAGCCGCCAGCCCTCGGTCTCGTACCGGCCGGTCTCGAGCGCGGTCTGCAGGGCCTGGCCGGGCAGCCCGGCGCGCCGGTCCTTGGGTGCGTGGAACAGGCTGAAGTGGCGGCCCACCACCTCACCCGCGGCGTAGCCGGTGATCCGCTCTGCGCCCTTGTTCCAGTTGGTGATCATGCCGTCGGGATCAACCAAGTACATGGCGTAGTCGATCACGCCCTCGACGAGCAGGCGGAAGCGGCGCTCGCTCTCGACCAGCGCCTGGTGGGCGGCGCGCTGCTCGCTCATGTCGCGGGTGACCTTGGAATACCCGATCAGCTCGCCGCTCTCGCCGCGCACCGCGTGCAGCACCGAGTGCGACCAGAAGCGGCTGCCGTCCTTGCGAATCCGCCAGCCTTCGCCGACCGCGCTCCCGGTCGCCGCGGCCTCGGCCAGCAGGCGCTCGGGCGTCTGCGCGCGGCGGTCCTCCAGGGTGAAGAAGCGCGAGACGTGCTGGCCGAGCACCTCCTCGGCCGCGTAGCCGTTGATGCGGGCCGCGCCTGTGTTCCAGCTCGCCACCCGGCCCTCGGGGTCGAGCATGTAGATGGCGTAGTCGCTGACGGCGTTCACCAGCAGCTCAAAGCGCCGTTCAGGGTCGAGGGGGCGGCTCATGTACGGACGATGAGACCCAACGCGTCGCCGGCTGCAAGCCGAATGACGCCGCGTCGGAGGAATCTCTGGGTCGACAGCCCGTCATCGCGTGGCGATCGCGAATTGACAACGCCGGTCGCCTTCCCGCTGATGGACGCGGCTGTCCGAGGGAGAGAGGTTTCGTGATCCTCGCTGCGCATCGGCTTCAACCCCCTGGCGACACGCCCGATGAGGGACATACAACGCCTTCGCCGTACGGGGAGTTCCCGGATCCGCGCGAAGATCTTCCCTACAAGGTCGAGGTCTGCGACGCCTCGGGCGAGACCATCGAACTGCTGGTCGCCGCCACCGTCAGCCCGGCCTTCGGCTATGCGGCCTACTACGCGGCGAGCCGGGAATATCCGGGCCGGACCATCGTGCTGCGCCACAAGGGGGCGGTGATCAGTCGCTGGGCCGGGCAGGAGCACTGAAAGCAACAGGCCGGCCGCCTCGGCGGACCGGCGAGACATTGGGAGGGATGGAATGTGTGACGACGAAATTCACCAGGGGCTGGTGCACGATCCGTCGGTCTCCCGCCGCACCTTCGGCCTGATGGGGGTGGCGGCCGCGGCCGGCGCGGCGACCATCGCCCGCGCGCAGGACAACGTGGTCGAGAAGGACGTGATGGTTAAGACGCCGGACGGCGAGGCCGACTCGGCGCTGTTCCATCCGGCCGGGACCGGAACCTGGCCGGCGGTGCTGATCTGGCCGGACATCCTGGGGCTGAGGCCGGTGTTCCGCGACATGGGCCGAAGGCTGGCCGCCCAGGGCTACGTGGTGCTGGTGGTCAATCCCTTCTACCGGGCCAAGAAGGCGCCGATCGTCGACGGGACCTTCAACTTCGCCAACCCCGAGGACCGGGCCAAGATCGCCCCGCTGCGCGCCACGCTGACGCCGCCCAACATTGACAAGGACTCCGTCGCCTACGTCGCCTTCCTCGACGCCCAGCCGCAGACCGACAAAGCCGCCAAGGTGGGCGTTCAGGGCTATTGCATGGGCGGGCCGTTGTCGGTGCGCACCG
>JAQVDF010000019.1 GCA_028698405.1 Phenylobacterium sp.
GGCCCGCGGCGGGCTTGAAGCGGCCGCCGGAGATCCGGGTGGTGAACCGGCGCAACGGCTCTTCCTTCTGGTTGCCGATCACGCTGTCGTAGTCGGCGCAGGCGCCGGCGTCCGTCTGGTAGGCGGTGCCACCGGAAAGGATCTGGGCGTCGGCGGTCGGCACGTGGGTGTGAGTGCCCACCACCAGGCTGGCCCGACCGTCGCAAAAGTGGCCCATCGCCATCTTCTCGCTGGTCGCCTCGGCGTGGATGTCGACCACCACGGCGTCCGCCGCCGCGCCGAGCGGACAGGCCTCGAGCTCGCGGTCGACAGCGCCGAACGGATCGTCGAGCGAGTCCATGTGCACCCGGCCGAGCAGGTTGATCACCAGCACCCGGCGGCCGGAGTCGGTCTCGAACAGCTGGGCCCCACGGCCCGGTGCGTCGGCGAAGGCCGAATAGTTGAGCGGGCGGATCAGCCTGGGCTCGCGCACGATGTAGGTCAGCGCCTCCTTCTGGTCCCAGGAGTGGTTGCCCAGGGTCAGGCAGTCGGCGCCGGCGTCGAACAGTTCGCGGGCGGTGGTCTCGGTGATGCCGAACCCGGCCGCGGCGTTCTCGGCGTTGACCACCACGAACTCCAGGCTCAGCCGGCGGCGCAGGCCGGGAAGGTGTTCGGCGAGCCCATCGCGACCGGACCTGCCGACCACGTCCCCGAAGAAAGCGAAACGCATCAGATCTCCTTGTCGACCGGAATATATCCGGTCTCGGTGAGGATGGCGTCCAGTCGCTCGTCGTGCGGCTCGTCCGGCAGTTCCTCGACCTCCTGGCCTGCATAGCCCAGGCCCAGCACGAAAACAGGTTTGGCCGCGCGAAGGCTCGCGATCGAGCGGTCGTAGTGGCCGGCCCCCTGTCCCAGCCGGTGGCCGCGCCGGTCGAAGGCGAGCAGCGGTGCGATCACCAGGTCCGGCAATGCGTCGGCCGCCCCAGGCGCCGGCGCGGGGATGCCGAAGGCGTCGGGAACCTGCGCCTGGCCCTCGACCCAGAGACGGAAGGTGAGCGGCGAGGTGGCGTCCTTCGCCACCGGCAGGGCGAGCCGTGCGCCGGCGGCGGCGAACCTGCGCATCACCGGAGCGGGATCGAGCTCGGTCCCCATGGCGTGATAGCCGCCGACGACGGAGAAGCGCGGCAGAAGGTCTTCAGGCAGCGCGTCGGCGGCCCGCGCCGCCGCGTCCGGCAGCGACCTGGCCAGCCTCAGCCGCTGCGCCCGCATGCGCTTGCGAAGCTCGGTCTTGTCGGAAAGGGCCGGCATCGGGGCCCTATAGCAGGGAATGGGGTGGCGGCGCCGCGTGAGCCGTGAAGGACTTTTTATCCCTTCGACCTGGCAAGACCAGGTGGGCGCCGTTTGCCCGAGACCACGGCCCCGGACAGGGACAGCTCCCTTCGAAGTAGATAAGGTCGCTGGGATATGTCGCCTTCGACGTGAGCCGCAGCAGGACCCGCCGGGCGCTAAGGTAGGGCGGCCGGCGCCGGGCGACAAGCGCAGCCGCCGCATGCTGCCCTCCCCTTCGTCGGGAAGAATGTCAGCCCTGGGCGAGCTTTTCGATGCGCTGGGCGGCGGCTTCGAGGGCGGCCACGGTCTTCTTCTCGGTCCGCGCCAGGTCGTTCTGCAGGCGGGCGACCTCGCCCTGCAGGGCGCCGAGCCGGCCGCGCAGCTCGAACAGCTCGTCGGCCATCAGCAGGGCCCCGAGCAGGAACAGGCGGGTGTCGCCGAGCTGGCCGAGGTCCTTGCTGACCTGCCGCACCTGGGTGTCGAACATCCTGGCCAGTTCGCGCAGGTGCGCCTCCTGGCCGTCCTCGCAGCCGACGTTGTAGGTCCGGCCGTTCCCCTCGATGGTCACTTGGGCCATGTCAGGCCTCCTCGACCGAGCGCGCGGCGGTCTGGCCGAGTGTGGCCTTGATCTCGGCAATCGCCTTCCCGAGGGCGGCCGAAGCCGCCGCGCCGGCCTCTTCCAGCTCGCGCTCGCGGGCGCGGGCCTGGTCGAGTTCGACCGCCAGTTTGGCGCGATCCTGGTCGAACAGCCCGCCGGCCTCGGCGCCGGCCCGGGCCACCCGGTCGGCGAGCCGCTGCTCCAGTACGGCGAGGGCGCGTTCGAGGCGCCGGATCGCGAGGTCTAGCGTGCTTTCGCCGCCGGCCTGAGCGTTCATCCCGCCTCCTTCAAGCGTGTTGTTCCATCTATAGACCGCGCCGCGCGGCCTTTTGAAGCCATGTTCGCCCGCTCCGGGCAGCCGCAGCGGCCGGGCGCCGCCTTGACCCTAAGCCCTGCGCATGCGAGGGCGCGCGCGCCGCCCCCGAAAATTAACGACTCGAAGATCCCCGACCGATGCCGCAAGACTTGAAGACCATGGCCGACGCCATCCGGGTCCTCGCCATGGACGCCGTCGAGCAGGCCAACTCTGGCCACCCCGGCATGCCGATGGGGATGGCCGACGTGGCGACCGTGCTCTGGACGAAGTTCCTGAAGTTCGACGCCGCCAAGCCGGACTGGGCCGACCGCGACCGCTTCGTGCTGTCGGCCGGCCACGGCTCGATGCTGATCTACTCGCTGCTGCACCTGACCGGGGTGAAGGCGGTCTCGATAGACCAGCTCAAGGCCTTCCGGCAGTACGGCTCCAACACTCCCGGCCACCCCGAGTGGGGCCACACGCCCGGCGTCGAGACGACCACCGGCCCGCTCGGCCAGGGGATCGCCACCAGCGTCGGCATGGCCATCGCCGAGCGCAAGCTGGCGGCCCGCTTCGGCGAGGACCTGGTCGACCACCGCACCTGGGTGATCGCCTCCGACGGCGACCTGATGGAGGGCGTCAGCCACGAGGCCATCCACCTGGCCGGCCGGCTGAAGCTGAACCGGCTGACGGTCCTGTGGGACGACAACAACATCACCATCGACGGGCCGCTGTCGCTGTCGGAGACCGGCGACCAGCTCGCCCGCTTCAAGGCCGCCGGCTGGGCGGTGAAGGCCATCGACGGCCACGACTTCGGTCAGATCCGCCGGGCGCTGGCCTGGGCCGTGCGCCAGGACAAGCCGACGCTGATCGCCTGCCGCACCAAGATCGGCAAGGGCTCGAAGAATCTGGAAGGCCACCACGACACCCACGGCAAGGCCCTGGGCAAGGCCGAGGTCGCCGCCACCCGCGAGAACCTGGGCTGGCCGCACGAGCCGTTCGTGGTGCCGGACGAGGTCTACCGTCCCTGGCGCGCCGCCGGCCGCCGCGGGACCAAGCTGCGCCGCACCTGGGAGCAGCGGCTGTCCGGCTCGCCGCAGCGTGCGGAATTCGAGCGGGCGATGGCCGGCGAACTGCCCGCCCACGCCTTCGAGGCGCTGGACGCGCTGGTCGAGAAGGCCCTGGCCGACAAGCCGGCCGCGGCCACCCGCCAGCATTCCGGCACGACGCTGGAAGCGCTGTTCGGCGCCATCCCGGAGCTGGTCGGGGGCTCGGCGGACCTGACCGGCTCGAACAACACCTTCGTCAAGAACACCGCCTTCTTCGACGCGCCCGACTACGCCGGCCGCTACATCAACTACGGCGTGCGCGAGCACGGCATGGCCGCGGCGATGAACGGCATGGCCCTGCACGGCGGGATCATCCCCTACGGCGGCACCTTCCTGGTGTTCACCGACTATTCGCGCCCGGCCATCCGCCTGGCGGCGCTGATGGGCGTGCGGGTGATCCACGTGGGCACCCACGACTCCATCGGCCTGGGCGAGGACGGTCCGACCCACCAGCCGGTCGAGCACCTGGCGGCGCTGCGCGCCATGCCCAACCTCTACGTCTTCCGCCCGGCCGACCTCGTGGAGACGGCCGAGTGCTGGAAGGCGGCGCTCCGCCTCAAGAAGAGCCCCTCGGTGCTGGCCCTGTCCCGCCAGAAAACCGCCGCGGTGCGCACCGAGGTCATCGGCGAGAACCTGTCGGCCCACGGCGCCTACCAGCTCAAGGCCGCTGCCGGCCCGGCGCGGGTGACCCTGTTCGCCTCCGGCACCGAGGTGCCGATCGCGCTCGCCGCCCGAGATCTTCTGGAAGCCGAAGGGATCGGCACGCGGGTGGTCTCCACCCCCTGCTGGGAGCTCTTCGAGGAGCAGACCGACCGCTACAAGGCAGCGGTGATCGGCGAGACCGAGGTGAAGGTCGCCATCGAGGCCGCCGCCCGGTTCGGCTGGGACCGCTTCATCGGCCCCGACGGCGTGTTCGTCGGCATGGACGGCTTCGGCGCCAGCGCGCCGTCCGAACGGCTGTACAAGGAGTTCGAGATCACCCCCGAGGCCGTGGTCGCCGCGGCCAAGGCCCGGCTGGAGGACTGACCCCATGCGGCTCGGCACGCCCCTCTCCGCTTCCGCCGTCAAGGTGATGCTGCTGGGGAGCGGCGAGCTCGGCAAGGAGGTCACGATCGAGCTCCAGCGGCTCGGCTGCGAGGTGATCGCCGTCGACCGCTACGAGAACGCGCCCGCCCACCAGGTGGCGCACCGCGCCCACGTCATCCCGATGACCGACGCGGCCGAGGTGCGCCGCATCGTCGAGGCCGAGCGGCCGCACATCATCGTGCCCGAGATCGAGGCCATCGCCACCGACGAGCTGGAGCGCATCGAGGCCGAGGGCCTGGCGCGGGTGATCCCCACCGCCAAGGCCGCCCGGCTGACCATGAACCGCGAGGGCATCCGAAGGCTCGCCGCGGAAGAGCTGAACCTGCCGACCAGCCCCTACGGCTTCGCCTCGTCGGAGGCCGAACTCGTGCGGGTGGCGTCCGAAATCGGCTTCCCCTGCTTCGTGAAGCCGGTGATGAGCTCGTCGGGTAAGGGCCAGTCCTACGTCGAGCGGCCCGACCAGATTCCCGACGCCTGGCGCTACGCGCTGCAGGGCGGCCGGGTGGAACAGGCCCGGGTGATCGTCGAGGGCAGGATCGACTTCGACTACGAGATCACCCAGCTCACCGTCCGCTCGCGCCTCGCCAGCGGCGGGACCATGACCGGCTTCTGCGCGCCCATCGGCCACCGCCAGGTGAAGGGCGACTACGTCGAGAGCTGGCAGCCGCAGCAGATGAGCATCGCCGCCCAGGTCCGCGCCGAACAGATCGCGGGCCTGGTCACCGAGGCCCTGGGCGGCTGGGGCGTATTCGGCGTCGAGCTGTTCGTGAAGGGCGACGAGGTGTGGTTCTCGGAGGTCAGCCCCCGGCCGCACGACACCGGCCTCGTGACCCTGGTCACCCAGTACCAGAGCGAGTTCGCCCTGCACGCCCGCGCCATCCTCGGCCTGCCGGTCGACGTGACCCACCGCGAGCCAGGCGCGAGCGCGGTGATCTACGGCGGAGTGGAAGCCAAGGGCGTCGCCTTCGAGGGCGTCGCCGAGGCCCTTTCCATCCCCGGCGCGGACCTGCGCCTGTTCGGCAAGCCCGAGGCCTTCGCCCGACGCCGCATGGGCGTGGCGCTCGCCCGCGGCCGCGACATCGACGAGGCCCTGGTGCGTGCGCGCGCGGCCGCGAGCCTGGTGCGGCCGGTTCAGGCCTGAACCCGATTTCCCGTTATGGGACAGAAGAGGATTCCCCCGTCGGGCGAGGGATTCGCCCTGCAACCAACGCCCGCGATGCGCGTTTACGGCCTAGCTTGGTCGCGCGCGGGTGTGCGGGGTTGACTCCGCGGCCTGGGGCCTCAAGAACCGCCCGCAAAATCATTCAGCTAGGCCGCTAAGCCGGCCGGTCTGTCATTCGAGGAGATTTCGATGACCGTACGCGTCGCCATCAACGGCTTCGGCCGGATCGGCAGGTTGGTTCTCCGCTCGATCGTCGAGCATGCGCGCACGGACATCGAGGTGGTGGCCATCAACGACCTCGGCCCGGTCGAGACCAACGCCCACCTGCTGCGCTACGACTCGGTGCACGGCCGCTTCCCCGGGACCGTGACCGTCAACGGCGACACCATCGACGTCGGCCGCGGGCCGATCAAGGTGACGGCCATCCGCAACCCGGCCGAACTGCCCCACAAGGAGCTGGGCGTCGACATTGCGCTCGAGTGCACCGGCCTGTTCACCTCCAAGGAGAAGGCCAAGGCCCACCTCGACGCCGGCGCCAAGCGGGTGCTGGTCTCCGCGCCCTGTGACGAAGCCGACCAGACCATCGTCTACGGCGTGAACCACGACAGCCTGACGGCGGACGACCTGATCGTCTCCAACGCCTCGTGCACCACCAACTGCCTGGCCCCGGTGGCCAAGGTGCTCGACGAGCTGTGCGGCATCGAGCGTGGCTACATGACCACCATCCACGCCTACACCGGCGACCAGCCGACGCTGGACACCATGCACAAGGACCTCTACCGCGCCCGCGCGGCCGCCCTCAGCATGATCCCGACCTCGACCGGCGCGGCCAAGGCCGTGGGCCTGGTGCTGCCGCAGCTGAAGGGCAAGCTGGACGGTTCGGCCATCCGCGTGCCGACCCCCAACGTCTCGGTCGTCGACCTGAAGTTCGTCCCCGGCCGCTCGGTCACCAAGGACGAGATCAACGAGGCCCTGAAGGCGGCCGCCAACTCCAACCAGCTGCGCGGCATCCTGGTCACCAGCGAGGATCCGCTGGTCTCCGTCGACCTCAACCACGTCGCCGCCTCGTCCACCGCGGCCCTGCCGCAGACCCAGGTCATCGAGGGCCAGCTGGCCCGTGTGCTGTCCTGGTACGACAACGAGTGGGGCTTCGCCACGCGGATGAGCGACACCGCCGTCGCCATGTCCAAGCTGATCTGAGCGCAATGAGCTTCAGGACGCTGGACGGGACCGACCTCGCCGGGAAGCGCGCCCTGGTGCGCGTGGACTTCAACGTTCCGATGGACGGCGGGCGGGTGACCGACGACACCCGCCTGCGCGCCGCCCTTCCGACCATCGACAAGCTGCGCAAGGGCGGGGCGAAGGTGGTGCTGCTGGCCCACTTCGACCGCCCGAAGGGCAAGCGCGTGCCGGAGATGAGCCTGAGGCCCGTCGTCGAGCCGCTGTCGAAGCTGCTCGGCGCGCCGGTGGCCTTCGCCGACGACTGCGTGGGCGAGGCGGCGCAGGCCGCCATCGGCGCACTGAAGGACGGCGACGTGCTCCTCCTGGAGAACGTCCGCTTCCACGCCGGCGAGGAGAAGAACGATCCCGAGTTCGCCGCGGCGCTGGCCGCCGGCGGCGACCTCTACGTCAACGACGCCTTCTCCGCGGCTCACCGGGCCCACGCCTCCACCGAGGGCCTGGCCCATCGCCTGCCGGCCTACGCAGGGGAACAGATGCGGCGCGAGCTCGAGGCGCTGGAGATGGCGCTGGGCAGCCCCAGGCGGCCGGTGATGGGCATCGTCGGCGGCGCCAAGGTGTCCACCAAGCTCGACCTGCTGAACAACCTGGTCGGCAAGCTGCAGTACCTGGCCATCGGCGGCGGCATGGCCAACACCTTCCGCTTCGCCCAGGGCTACGGGATCGGCGGCTCGCTTTGCGAGAAGGACATGGCCGACACCGCCCGGCAAATCCTCGAAAAGGCCAAAGCCGCCGGCTGCGAGGTGATCCTGCCGACCGACGCGGTGGTGGCCGCCGACCTCGCGCCCGGCGTGGCGACGCGGACGGTGGAACTGACCCAAGCCGGCGCGCTCGGCGACGAGGACAAGATCTTCGACGTCGGCCCCAAGACTCTGGCCCAGATCCTGCAGGCCATTTCCCACTCGGCCACACTGGTGTGGAACGGCCCGCTCGGCGTGTTCGAGGTGCAACCGTTTGACCGCGCGACGGTTGAAGCGGCGCAACACGCGGCCCAGCTCGCCAAGTCCGGCAAGCTGGTGGCCGTGGCCGGCGGGGGTGCTACCGTGGCCGCTCTCAACGCGGCCGGCGTCAGCGGCGATTTCACCTTCGTCTCCCCGGCCGGGGGCGCGTTTCTGGAATGGATGGAAGGCAAGGCGCTGCCCGGGGTGGCGGCGCTGGCCCAGTAGGAATGGGGAATAGAATGAACCTGGCGGCTCTGAACGAGATTGCCGAGAAGATGGTCACGCCCGGAAAGGGCATTCTGGCCGCGGACGAAAGCTCGGGCACCATCAAGAAGCGGTTCGACGCCATCGGCGTGGAATCCACCGAAACCAACCGTCGCGACTACCGCGAGCTGCTGTTCCGCTCGACGGAAGCGATGCAGAATTGCATCTCGGGCGTCATCCTCTACGAGGAGACCCTCTACCAGGACGCCGCCGACGGCACCCCGCTGGTGAAGCTGATCGCCGACGCCGGCGCCGTCCCGGGCATCAAGGTCGACAAGGGCGCCAAGCCCCTGCCCGGCTTCCCCGGCGAGCTGATCACCGAAGGCCTGGACGGCCTGCCCGAGCGGCTGGCCAAGGACTACGAGCGCGGCGCACGCTTCGCCAAGTGGCGGGCGGTGATCGACATCGCCGACGGCATCCCGACCGCCGGCGCGGTGAAGGCCAACGCCCATGCCCTGGCCCGCTACGCCCGCATCTGCCAGGAGGCGCAGATCGTTCCGATCGTCGAGCCGGAAGTTCTGATGGACGGCGGCCACGACATCGCCCGCTGCGACGAGGTCACCCGCTTCGTGCTGCAGACCGTGTTCCAGGAGCTGTTCGACCTGCGCGTGGCCCTGGAAGGCATCGTGCTGAAGCCGAACATGGTCATCAGCGGCAAGAAGTGCGCGAACCGCGCCGGGGTCGAGGAGGTCGCCCGTCGCACCATCGCGGCGCTGAAGGCCACGGTGCCGTCGGCGGTTCCGGGCATCGCCTACCTCTCCGGCGGCCAGTCGGACAAGGAGGCCACCGCCCACCTCGACGCGATGAACAAGCTCGGCGGCTTCCCCTGGAAGATGACCTTCTCCTACGGCCGCGCCCTGCAGGCCGCGCCGCAGAAGGCCTGGAGCGGCAAGGCCGAGAACGTCCCGGCCGCCCAGAGCGCCTTCATCCACCGCGCGCGGATGAACGCCCTGGCCACCCAGGGCAAGTGGGACGACAGCCTGGAGCGGGCGCTGGCCGCCTAAGAGGGCGCCGGCGAACCGCCGACGACGGAACCGCCTTGCGCCTCGCCGGATTGGTGAGGCGTGAGGCGCCACCTTTCCATGATCGCCGCCATAGCAGGCCTGGCCCTGCTGGGCGGCGTTTTGGTTTGGCTGCTGCTGCTGACCGACGCGTTCGGCGGCCTGGGGCCGGTGCTGCCCTGGATGATCGGCGGAGTGCTGGCCACCGCGCTGCTCACCGGCGTCCTGATGTGGCTGGCCTTCTTCTCCTCGCGCCGCGGCTACGACGAGCCCTACGACGTCAACAAGCCGAACGGCGGCCGCCCGCCGCCGTAGCCGCCCATCAGGCGTCGATGTCGGCGCCCCGCATCTCACGTACGAAGAACAGGCCGACGGCGAGCGTCACGGCGGCGATGGCGATCGGGTACCAGAGGCCGAAGTAGATGTTCCCTGTGGCGGCCACCATGGCGAAAGCCGTGGGGGGTAGGAAGCCGCCGAACCAGCCGTTTCCGATGTGATAGGGCAGCGACATCGAGGTGTAGCGGATCCTCGCCGGAAACATCTCCACCAGGGCCGCGGCGATCGGGCCGTAGACCATGGTGACGTAGAGCATCAGCACGAACAGGACGCCGACCACCAGCGGACGGTCGACCTGCGCCGGATCGGCCTTGGCCGGGTAGCCGGCCAAGGCCAGCACTGTGCCGATCTGGGACTGCCAGGCCTTCTTGGCGGCCTCGAATTCGGCCTTGGACATGCCGCGACCATCGAAGCTCTCGACGGCCACCTGGCCCACCTGCACCACCGCCAGGGATCCGGCGGGCGCAGGCCGGTTCTCGTAGGAGACGCCGGCGCTCGCCAGGTGCGACTTGGCCACGTCGCAGGACGAGGCGAAGGTCTGCCGCCCGATCGGGTCGAACTGGAAGGCGCAGTCGGCGGGATCGGCGATGACCGTCACCGGCGCCCGCTCGGCCGCCGCGGCGAGCTGCGGGTTGGCCGCCACGGTCAGGGTCTTGAACAGCGGGAAGTAGGTCAGCACCGCCAGCAGGCAGCCCAGGAGGATGATCGGTTTGCGGCCGATGCGGTCCGACAGCCAGCCGAACACCACGAAGAAGGGCGTGCCCAGCACCAGGGCCAGCGCCAGCAGCGTGTTGGCCTGCGCCCCGTCCACCTTCAGCATCCGCTCGAGGAAGAACAGGGCGTAGAACTGGCCGGTGTACCAGATCACCGCCTGCCCGGCGGTGAGGCCGACCAGCGCCAGCAGCACCAGCTTCAGGTTCGGCCAGCGGGCGAAGCTCTCGGTCAGCGGCGCCTTGGAGGCCCGTCCCTCGCTGACCATCTTCTGGAACACCGGGCTCTCGTTGAGCCGCAGGCGGATCCACAGCGAGACGGCAAGCAGCACGATCGAGACCAGGAAGGGGATGCGCCAGCCCCAGGCGCCGAAGGCGTCCTCGCCCAGCGCCGTGCGGGCCGCCAGGATGACCATCAGGCTGAGGAACAGGCCGAGCGTCGCCGTCGTCTGGATGAAGCTGGTGTAGAGGCCGCGCCGGCCCGGCGGCGCGTGCTCGGCGACGTAGGTGGCGGCCCCGCCGTACTCGCCGCCCAGCGCCAGCCCCTGCACCAGACGCATGACGATCAGCAGGATCGGGGCGGCGACGCCGATCTGCCCGTAGCCTGGCAGCAGGCCGACCACGAAGGTCGACAGCCCCATCAGCATCATGGTGACCAGGAAGGTGTTCTTGCGCCCCCACAGGTCGCCGAGGCGGCCGAACACCAGCGCCCCGAACGGGCGGACCGCGAAGCCCGCCGCGAACGCCAGCAGCGCGAAGATGTAGCCGGTCGTCGCGTTGACGCCCGAAAAGAAGTGCTGGGTGATGAAGCCGGCCAGCGAGCCGTACAGGTAGAAGTCGTACCACTCGAAGATGGTGCCGGCGGACGCGCCCCCGATCACCAGCGCATGCCGCCGTCCGCCCTCGCCTTCCGCCGCCGCTTCGGCCATGCGCCCTCCCCCAAGGCTTTTCGTTGCAGCCTAGTGGCGAAGCGGCGCAGTCGCCAAGGGTCTAGCGCTGGGCCTCCAGGCGGTGCTCCGCGTCGGGCGAGGCCTGGCTGTCGCCGGCGTTCGGGTGGTCGTACTGCTCCCGCGTGGCCGCCTCGGTGAGGGCGTCCTTACGGCGGTCGCGGCGGGCGTTGTAGGCGGCGCCCCAGGCCAGCGCGGCCCCCAGCAGGGCGACGCCGATCACCGTCACCACGAACCAGAAGGCGCCAGAGCTGATGTCGAGCATGCGCGTCTAACTCCAGATCTCGTCAGACCTGGAGAACCGGCGGGCGGGCGAAAGGCTCCGAACATTCTGCTCATCCGCATCTCGCCCGACCTCCCTCCCCCCCGACGCGAAGCGGGGGAGAGGAAAAACGGAGGAGGAAGGCTGACGCCGCACCTTACTACGAGTTAATGCACGCTAGCTTGCATCGCCCAATACCTTGCGAGAAACTGAACCCGTGACTTCCCTGACGCGGGGCCGACGTGACCGAGACCATCC
>JAQVDF010000020.1 GCA_028698405.1 Phenylobacterium sp.
CCCAGCTCGAACAAGGTGCTGCAGGCCGTGGCCACCGGCCCCGGCACAGCCGTGTGGGCCCCGCCGCCATCGACCTGCGCTCCCGCGCCTTCGCGTCCCGTTAGAGGCTCCCCATGCGTCCGCTCCTCGTCGCCCTCGCCGCCCTCGCCCCGCTCTGCGCCTGCACCACCGTCAAGGAGGCGGTGCACGGGCCCGATCTGACGCCGGTGCGCTACCCGGCCGCCCTGGTGCCCCAGCAGCAGGAGATCATGAGCCTGGCCTCGGCCCGCGAGCCGGCGCCCCAGCCGGCCTCGGCCAACTCGCTCTGGCGCTCGGGCGCCCGGGCCTTCTTCAACGACCAGCGGGCCAGCCGGGTCGGCGACATCCTGACCGTGCAGATCGAGATCGACGACTCGGCCAAGACCACCAACGCCACCAGCTCGTCGCGCACCGCCAGCACCCAGGCGGGCGTGGAGAACTTCTTCGGCCTGGAATCCAGCCTCGGCCGGGTGTTCCCGGGCGGGTTCGACCCGGCCAACGCGGTGAACACCGGCTCGACCACCTCCAACGCCGGGGCCGGCTCGGTGAACCGGTCGGAGAAGATCAAGCTGACCATCGCCGCCGTGGTCACCGCCGTGCTGCCCAATGGCAACATGATGATCCAGGGCACCCAGGAGGTGCGCACCAACTACGACGTTCGCCAGCTGTCGGTCAGCGGCATTGTGCGGCCGGAGGACATCTCCAGCGCCAACACCATCCGCCACACCCAGATCGCCGAGGCCCGGATCAGCTACGGCGGGCGCGGCGACATTTCGCGGGTGCAGAAGACCCCGGCCGGCCAGTCGATCGTCGAGCGCTTCACCCCCTTCTGACCGGGGGCGGTGAACCTACGCCGCGCTGAACAGTTAATGAGTGACGTCCGGGAGCGTCACTCATGCGCCATCGCGCCATCTTTCCCCTGCTCGCCTCCTGCCTCGCCGTGGCCTGCGCCGCCGGCGGCGGACAGGGCGCCCTGCCGGGGCTCGCCTGGTTCTTCTACGAGACCGAGGACGAAGGCGCGAAGCTGGCCTACGGCGCGCCCTCGAGCGACGACGTCGTCCTGATGCTGAGCTGCCAGCCGCATTCCGGCGAGGTCACCGTCTCGGCGGTCCACGAGGACGCCTCGCCTACCATCCGGCTGGCCTCGGCCAGGGAGACCGCCGATTTCGTCGGCCGCACCGATCCCGCCGGCTTCGGCTCGGGCGCCTACGTCGAGGCCGACGCTCCGGCCGACCATCCGGCGCTGGTCCGCTTCGCGCGCACCGGCGAGCTGTCTCTGCACGACGCCGACCGTTCGGCCCGCCTGCCGGTCCGCGCCACCGAGCGCGCCCGCATCCGCGACTTCTTCGCCGCCTGCCGGGCGGAGGCCTGATCTCTCCGAACCCCGCGAGCCTCTGGACCCTGGCGGGCCGGATGCTAGCTTGACCGCATGAAAGCCCTAACCGTGCTTGCCGCGCTGGCCGTGTTCAGCGCCGTACCCGCCGCCCACGCCCAGGACGACCTCCGGTGGCGCTTCCGCACCAGTCCCGGCCATAGCCACCTCGTCTAAGGTCCGGACGGCAGCGACGTGGGCGACCTATGGTTCCGCTGCCGCGACGCCTCGGGGCGGATCTCCGTCGCCTTCAACGTCGAGCAGCGCCTGGGTGTCGAGCTGCGCGGAACCACCTGGTACGACGAGGCCGGGCGGCCGGCCCCCTGGCCGGTGCGGGTGACCGTGGCCTCCGGTGAGCACCGCGCCGCGTTGAGCGGCCAGGCCCACCACGACGAGGCGCGCCAGGCCAGCTTCGTCACCGCCGACTTTCCGATGGGCGGGCCGGTGCTGAGGAACTTCACTCGCTCGGGCCGATTCGAGGCGTCGGCCTTCGGCGAGACCGCCTACACGCCGGTCGCTCCGCCCGAGCTGGTGGCCCGGTTCATCGAGGCGTGCGAGCCCTGACCATGCGCGCCGCCGTCGCACTCGCCGCCCTCGCCGTCCTCGCGGCCGGCGCCGCCCAGGCGCAGGAGGAGGACTACGCGCCCCGTTGGATGGGTCAGGTGGAGAAGACCGAGGCCCATCTCGCCTACGCCGTGCCGGAGTCCGACGAGGTCCAGGTCGCCCTCAGCTGCACCCGAAAGACGGGCCAGATCCGCATCTTCTTCCCGGCCGAAGAGCGGCTGGCGCAGACCCTGCGGGGCTCCACCTGGCTGGACAAGGTCGGCCGCCCTGCACCTTGGCCGGTCAGCGTGACGGTGGCCTCGGGAGCGCAGTCCACCACCGTGCGCGGACAGGCCGATGCGGACGAGCTGGCCGGCGGCTCGAGCGTGACCGTGGAACTCACCGACCGCGCCCCGGTCATTCAGGCTTTCGCCAAGACCGGCGAGCTTCGCGTCTCCGCCCTCGGCACGGCGGTCGAGGTCCCGCCCGCTCCGCGCCGCGACGCCGGCCGGTTCGTGAGGGCCTGCCGCTAGCTCCAGCGCCAGTCCTGCGAACGCCGGACCGCGCGGACGCGGGATCGCTAGGCCCGGCGCCCCGCAGCGGAGGCGTTGTCCACCCCCAGCGCCGAGAGCGCCGCGTGGACGATGCCGTCGGCGTCCAGGCCGGCCTGGGCGTACATGGCTTCCGGCTTGTCCTGGTCCTGGAAGATGTCGGGCAGGGTCAGGCTGCGGATCTTCAGGCCGCGGTCCAGGACGCCCTGTTCGGCCAGGGCGTGCAGGACGAAGGCGCCGAAGCCGCCCATCGCCCCTTCCTCGATGGTGATCAGGCACTCGTGCTCGCGGGCCAGCCGCAGGATCAGGTCGAGGTCCAGCGGCTTGGCGAAGCGGGCGTCGGCGACGGTGGCGGAGAAGCCGCGCGCGGCCAGCTGGTCGGCGGCCCGCAGCGCCTCACCGAGCCGCGTGCCGAGCGAGAGGATGGCCACGGTCGAGCCCTCGCGCACGATGCGGCCCTTGCCGATCTCCAGCGGCTCGGCGTTCTCCGGCAGGGCGACCCCGGTCCCTTCCCCGCGCGGGTAGCGGAAGGCGGAGGGGCGGTCGTCGATGGCCACGGCGGTGGCCACCATGCGGACCAGCTCGGCCTCGTCGGCGGCGGCCATCACCACCATCCCCGGCAGGGCGCCCATGAAGCCGATGTCGAACGAGCCGGCGTGGGTCGGCCCGTCGGCGCCCACCAGTCCCGCCCGGTCGATGGCGAAACGCACGGGCAGCCGCTGGATGGCCACGTCGTGGACCACCTGGTCGTAACCGCGCTGCAGGAAGGTCGAGTAGATCGCCGCGAACGGCTTCATGCCGTCGGCCGCCAGGCCCGCGGCGAAGGTCACCGCGTGCTGCTCGGCGATACCGACGTCGAACATCCGGTCCGGGAAGCGCTTGGCGAACAGGTCGAGGCCGGTGCCGGAGTCCATCGCCGCGGTGATGGCGACGATCTTGGCGTCCTTCTCGGCCTGCCGGATCAGCTCGCCGGCGAACACCTTGGTGTAGCTGGGCGGCCCGCCGGTTCCCTTGGACTGTTCGCCGGTGATGACGTTGAACTTCTGGACGCCGTGGTACTTGTCCGCCGCCTTCTCGGCCGGGACGTAGCCCTTGCCCTTCTGGGTGACCACGTGGACCAGCACCGGCCGGTCCTTGATCGAGCGGGCGTTGCGCAGCACCGGCACCAGGGCCTCGAGGTCGTGCCCGTCGATGGGGCCGACGTAGTAGAAGCCCAGCTCCTCGAAGAAGGTGCCGCCGGTCACCATCCCGCGGGCGAACTCCTCGGCCTTCCGGGCGGCCTCCTGCAGCGGCTTGGGGAAGGCCCGGGCCATGGTCTTGCCGACCTTGCGCAGCTGCTGATAGCCGCCGCCGGAGACGAGGCGGGCCATGTAGGCGCTCATCCCGCCCACAGGCGGGGCGATCGACATGTCGTTGTCGTTCAGCACCACGGTGAGCTGGCGCGTGGTCTGGGCGGCGTTGTTCATCGCCTCGTAGGCCATGCCGGCGCTCATCGAGCCGTCGCCGATCACCGCCACCACCGAGTTGTCGCGGCCTTCGTGGTCGCGGGCGACGCAGAAGCCCAGCGCGGCCGAGATCGAGGTCGCCGCGTGGGCCGCGCCGAACGGGTCGTACTCGCTCTCCGCCCGCTTGGTGAAGCCCGACAGCCCGCCGCCCTGGCGGAGGGTGCGGATGCGGCTGCGCCGACCGGTGAGGATCTTGTGCGGATAGGCCTGGTGACCGACGTCCCAAATCAGGATGTCGCGGGGCGTGTCGTAGACGTGGTGCAGGGCCACGGTCAGCTCGACCACGCCGAGGCCCGCGCCCAGGTGGCCGCCCGTCTGGCTGACCGCCTCGATGGTCTCGGCGCGCAGCTCGTCAGCCAGCTGGTGCAGGTCGGACTGCGCCAGCGCCCGCACGTCGGCGGGCGAATTGACCTTGTCGAGGAGCGGAGTGTGGGTCATCGGGCTCTTGGGCTGGTCCCAGGTCAGTTGCGGCGCTCTAGCACGAAATCCACGCTGGCCCGCAGGATTTCGGCCGACGTCCCGAAGGGGTCGAGGTGGGCCTTGGTCTGCTCCGCCAGCAGGGCGAGGCGGTCTCTCGCAGCCTCGGCGCCGAGCAGAGTCACATAGTTGGTCTTGCCCTTGTCGGCATCCTTGCCGGCGCGTTTTCCGAGCTTCTCGGGATCGCCCTCGGCGTCCAGCAGATCGTCGACGATCTGGTAGGCCAGCCCCAGGTCCTGGGCGAAGGCCATCAGGGCGTGACGCTCGGCCTCGCCCGCGTGGGCCATCACCAGCGGCAGCTCGAAGGCGCAGGCGATCAGCGCGCCGGTCTTCATCCGCTGCATGCGGGCCACCCCGCCCAGGTCGTCGGGCACGCCCACCATGTCGATCATCTGCCCGCCGCACATGCCGCGCGCGCCGCAGGCCAGGGCAAGCTTCAGCACCATTTCGGCGCGGACCGATCCGTCCTGGTGAGTATCCGGGTGAGCGAGGATTTCGAAGGCCGCGGTCTGCAAGGCATCGCCCGCCAGCACCGCAGTCGCCTCGTCGTAGGCCCTGTGCACCGTCGGCCGGCCGCGGCGCAGGTCGTCGTCGTCCATGCAGGGCAGGTCGTCGTGCACGAGGCTGTAGGCCTGGATGCACTCCAGCGCGCAGGCCGCGCGCAGCACCGGCCGCTCCTCGAGCTCGAACATCCGCCCGGTCTCGATGGCGAAGAAGGTGCGCAGCCGCTTGCCCGGGCCCAGCACGGCGTAGCGCATGGCCTCGGTCAGCCGCGATTCGGGTCCCTCGGCGCGGGGAAGCAACTCGTCGAGGGCGACCGTGACAAGATCCGCCGCCTTCGCCACCCGCCTCTGCAGGTCGAGCATCAGCCGAACTCGGCCGGCTCGACGCCCTGGGGTCCCCCCTGGCCCATGACGATCTTCTCGACGCGAAGGCGGGCGGCCTCGAGCCGCTTCTCGCAGTGGGCCTTCAGCAGAGCGCCACGCTCGTACATCTGGATCGACTGCTCCAGCGGCGCCTGGCCGGATTCCAGCTTGGCGACGATGCCTTCGAGCTCGGCCAGCGCCTGTTCGAAGGAGAGGGATTCAATGTCGGGGGCCTCGACCATGGCGCTCCTTTCCACGAGCCGGCAACCTAGAGAGAGCCCGCCCCGCCCGCAACGGGGCGCGCGCCCCCTGCGCCGAAAACGCACCGGTCCTGCACCGGCGCGGAGGGAAGTCTCTCTTGGAAGTCAGCCCAGCTGGAAGCGGCGCATCGACCAGTACTTGTAGCCCTGGCTCTGCACGCAGCGCCAACCACGGCGCTTCAGCACGCGGCCGATCATGAAGTTGAAGAAGCCGTGGGCCAGCACGACCACGTCCTCGCCGGTCGAGGCCATCTCGACCAGCATGTCGGCGGCCTCCTCGGCCCGGCGGACGGCCTGGGCGCGGGTCTCCTCCCCTTCGTGGTGGTCGAAGCACCACCACCAGACGCGCGCGAAGAAGCCCCACAGCTTGGGCGACATCTTGATCCACGACGGCCAGCGGGGCGGCGGCAGCGGCGCCTCGACCAGAAGGTCGTGCTGGGCGAACTGACGGTCCCCTGCCAGCACCTTGGCGCTCTCGATCGAGCGCGGACGCGTCGAGGAGATCAGCCGGCCGCACTTGGCCACGAACTGCGCCAGGTCCTCCGGCGGGGTCTGGCCGGGCAGGATTCCGAGCACCTCGTAGCTGGCCCAGAACCCGCGGTATTCCTCGGCGCTCAGCAGCACCTTGCGCGAGAGCGCCGGCTCGCCGTGGCGGGCAAGCACGATGGCCCCGGCCTTGCGGGCGGCGGCGCGCGGCGCTGCTGCGGTCGGGGCGTCTGCCATCGGTTCGGAAACTATGCGCCTCGCCCCACGAGAGCCAACCATGGCCCCGTTACGCCTCCTGCAGCGCCCGCACGTGCGCCAGCGCCGAACGGCCCAGCGCCTGCAGGTCGTATCCGCCCTCGAGCGAGGAGACAACCCGACCCTTCGCATGGGCCCGCGCGACCTCGACGATGGCCCGGGTCGCCCAGCCGAAATCCTCTTCGGTGAGGTTCTGGCCGCCGTCGGCGCCGCCCAGTGGGTCGCGTTCGTGGGCGTCGAAGCCGGCCGAGACGAGAATCAGTTCCGGGTGGAAGGCGTCCACCTGATCCATCAGCCCCTCGAACACCTTGCGCCAGCTGCTGGCCGGGGCGCCCACCGGCACCACCGCGTTGCAGATGTTGGGGGGCGCCGGCTGCGAGGGATGGCCGGTGCCCGGCCACAACGGCCAGGACTGCACCGAGGCCAGCAACAGGCCCTCCCGCCCGCCGAACGCGGCCTGGGTGCCGTTGCCGTGGTGCACGTCGAAGTCGACCACCGCCACCCGCGACAGGCCCGCGGCCCGCGCGGCCCGCGCCGCGATGGCGACATTGGAGAAGATGCAGAAGCCCAGCGGCGTCTCCGGCTCCGCGTGGTGGCCGGGCGGGCGCACGGCGCAGAACGCCCGCTCCTGCTGGCCGGCGGCAACGTCGCGCACCGCCGAGAGCACGGCGCCGGCCGCCCGGCGCGCGGCCGCCAGGCTGCCCGCGGACATGGCCGTGTCGTCGTCCAGCCGCGCCAGGCCCAGGGCCGGGGCGGCCGCGATGATCTTCTTGATGTAGTCCGGATCGTGGACCCGCTGCAGGTCGGCCAGTTCGGCCAGCGGGGCGTCCTTGGGCTCGAGGTCCAGGTCCGAGGCGTCGTCCAACGCTTCGATCACCGCCGTCAGCCGCGCGGGCCGTTCGGGGTGATAGTCGCCCGGGCGATGGTCGAGCATGTCCGGGTGCGTGTAGAGAGCGACAGACATAAAGACATACTAGCGCGGAACCTGCCCCTCCGATGCAAGAACCAAATGTGCGCCGGGCGAAGCTCGCCGACGCCGAGACACTGGCCGCGCTGGGGGCCGCGACCTTCACCGAGACCTTCGGCCACCTCTACGAGCCGCGCGACCTGGCCGAGTTCCTGGCCGCCGCCCACAGCCCCGCGGCGGCGCGGCAGGCGCTCTCCGACCCGCGCCAGGCGCTGTGGCTGGCGGAGGCCGAAGGCCGGGCCGTCGGCTACGCCCTCGCCGGACCGTGCGGCCCGCCGCACCCGGCCGTCACCTCCCACTGCCTGGAGCTGAAGCGGCTCTATGTGCTGAAGCCGTGGCAGGGCGCGGGGCTGGCCGCCCGGCTGATGGACGAGGCGATGTCCTGGATGTCGTCTGCCGCCCCGCCGGCGATCTTCCTCGGCGTCTGGTCGGAGAATTTACGCGCGCAGCGATTCTACGCCCGCTGGGGCTTCCAAAAGGTCGGCGAATACGAATTCGTGGTCGGCGAGGCGCGCGACCTAAACTTCATCTTGCGCCTGCCCCTCTTGGATGGTTCTTCCAGCTAGACCGGGGACTTAGCGGATTCTGCGCCTAGTTTTTCCCGCCGAGCGCCAAGGAATGGCGGAATCCTTGCCGCGATTTAACCTCAGACGCTTTGACGCAGGGCGACCCGTTTGCAATTTTGACGCAGCGTCATGGCATCGGTAGCGGCGGGAGCGATGGTTCGGATTGGCTATGTGCGTCTCCGTGACGAAGCTTCGGCGGAAGACAGTGCGCGGCTGAAGGCGATCGGCTGTCACGTGGTGCGGGCCGAGGAGCCGGCCGGCCCGAACGATCCCGGCTCCTCCGTCCTGACCGCCATCCTCGACTTCATCGGCGAGGGCGACCAGCTGGTGGTCACCCGGCTGGAGCACCTGGCCCACTCCACCCGCACCGTCCTGGAGGTGCTCGACCGGCTGGAGGAGCGCGGCGCCAGCCTCTACGTCGTCGAGCCGGAAATCACCACCAGCGGCGAAAGCGGCCGGACGCTCCGCGCCGTGCTGCAGGCGGTGGCCGCGGTCGAGCGCCCGGCCCCGCTGACCCGCCGCCGGGCCGCGCCGCCGGCCCACGAGATCCTCGCGTTGCAGCGGGCCGGCCACGGCCCCGTCGAGATCGCTCGCCGCCTGGGGGTCTCGCGGATGACGGTCTGGCGCAAGCTGAAGGCCGCCGAGGCCTAGGCGCAGGGGCGGTTTCGCGTCCGCCATCCCCTGGACTTTGGGCGCGCGCCGCACCATCCTCAGCAGTCAAACGCCCGTTCGTCTCGAGGACGCCCTAAATGTTCATGCGCTTCTTCACCGAGCTGCGCCAAGCCAAGGTGCCGGTGACGCTGAAAGAGTACCTCATGCTGATGGAGGGGCTCGACAAGGCGGTGATCGACCGCCGGGTGGACGACTTCTACTACCTCTCGCGCTCGGCGCTGGTGAAGGACGAGAAGAACCTCGACCGCTTCGACCAGGTGTTCGGCCACGTCTTCAAAGGGCTGGAGAGGATCGAGGGCGACATCGCGGCCGACATCCCGGCCGAGTGGCTCAAGAAGATGAGCGAGAAGTTCCTCACCGAGGAGGAGAAGCAGCAGATCGAGGCCATGGGCGGCTTCGACAAGCTCATGGAAGCGCTGGCCCAGCGCATCAAGGAGCAGAAGGAGCGCCACGAGGGCGGCAACAAGGCCATCGGCACCGGCGGCACCAGCCCCTTCGGCGCCAACGGCTACCACCCCGAAGGCATCCGCATCGGCCAGGACAAGGGCCGGCACGGCAAGGCCATCAAGGTCTGGGACAAGCGCGAGTACAAGAACCTGGACGACCAGGTCGAGCTCGGCACCCGCAACATCAAGGTCGCCCTGCGCCGGCTGCGCAAATGGGTCCGTGACGGCGCCGCCGAAGAGCTCGACATGGACGGCACCATCAAGGGCACGGCCGAGAAGGGCTATCTGGACATCCACCTGCGCCCCGAGCGCCGCAACAAGATCAGCGTGCTGATCTTCTTCGACATCGGCGGCTCGATGGACAGCCACATCAAGGTCTGCGAGGAGCTGTTCTCCGCGGCGCGCTCCGAGTTCAAGAACATGGAGTTCTACTACTTCCACAACTGCCTCTACGAGGCCGTGTGGAAGGACAACCGGCGCCGCCACGCCGAGAAGATCCCGACTTGGGACGTGCTGCACAAGTTCCCCAGCGACTACAAGGTGATCTTCGTCGGCGACGCGACCATGAGCCCCTACGAGATCACCTATCCGGGCGGTTCGGTGGAGCACTGGAACGAGGAAGCCGGCGCCGTCTGGCTCGACCGCGTCGCCCAGATCTACGAGCACGTGGTGTGGCTCAACCCCACCGCCGAGCGGCACTGGGACTACACGCCGTCCGTCGGGCTCATCAAGCAGCTGGTCAACGACCGCATGTATCCGCTGACCCTCGAAGGGCTTGAGAAGGCGATGAAGGAACTCGCCCGCTGATCAAGGCGGCGCACGGATGAGCAACCTCATCGCCCAAGACCCGCCGGCCGAAGAAGCCGAGGCCGCCACCAAGGCCTGCGTACTGGCCGCCGCCGAACGGCTGTTCGCCCTGCACGGCTTCCAGAACGTCTCGGTGCGCGACATCACCGCCGAGGCGGGGGTCAACCTCGCCTCGGTGAACTACCACTTCGGCTCTAAGGACGCGCTGCTGTTCGAGATCTTCCGCCGGCGCACGGCGGAGCTGAACCGCGAGCGGGCCAGGATGCTACACGAGGCCAACGCCCGCCACGACGGCCGCCCGCCGATCCGCGAGATCCTCGAGGCGCTGTTCGCCCCGCCGTTGCGGTGGAGCGCGCCGGACAACGCCCGGCGCATCTCGCTGCAGTTCATCATCCGCGCCCGGGGCGAGGGCACGGCGGAGATGCGCGAGGCGCTGCAGCACGACGTCTCCCACCTGGCCCGCTTCGCCGACGCGCTGATCGCGGCCCGCCCCGACCTGCCGCGCGAGGACGTCTACTGGCGGCTGCACTTCTGCCTGGGGATGATCCACAACAGCCGCTTCGCCGAGCTCGACCGCCTGCACCACCTCTCCGGCGGGCTCACCCGCGAAGGCGACGTCGAAGCCCTCCTGCGCCGCATGGTCGACTTCGCAGAGGCCGGCTTCAAGGCTTGAGCGCCTCGCTACGCGGCGGCGTCGCCGCCGCGAGTTCCAGCCCCCCGTAGTAGCGGCGAAGCAGAACCGCCGTCAGGGCGATGGCCGGCAGCGCGAGCAGGATCGACGGCGCCAGCGGCGCGCCCGAGGCGGCGATCGCCGCCGCGGTCAGGCAAGCGGCGAAGCAGCCGATATCCCAGGCCCCCTCGTTGGCGATGGTGGCCCGCAGCGCGCAGGGCGAGGCCTTGACGAGGTTGCTGTTCGGCACCCCGACCGCCGGCGCCAGGAGGGCGATCGCCACCGGACCTGCCGCGTTGGCCAGCACCGCCATGGCCGGAAACCCGGCCGCCGCCGCCCGGGCCAGCACCACCAGGCCCATGGCCGAGTAGGCGATCGTCGCGGCCCGCCGCCCGCCGCCCAGGTCCACGTGCCGGCCGAGTGCGAGGCCGAACGCGGCCCCCGCTAGCCCAGCCAGAGCCATGGCGCCGCCGTAGGCCGAGAAGCTCTGGGCCAGGGTGACGAACAACACGATCTGCCAGACGTAGAAGAAGAAGCTGTCGATCCACCCGTCGAGAGCGTTGAGGGCCATGGTCAGCCGCGCGGCGCGCAGCACGCCAGACGCTTCCGCCCTCACCGGCATATTCGGCGCGCCCAGCAACGGCAGGACGGAGAGCGCCTGCACCAGCCCGACGCCGGCGAACATCCAGCCCGGGCCGGCCGCGACCAGCGCTGCGGCGCCGACCAGCGGGGCGACGACGCTGGCGACCGCCACCGCCGCTTCCCGGGCGCTGATCTGGTGGCCCCGATGTTCGGCGTCGCCGACGCTGGCGAAATAGGCGTTGTAGGAGACCCAGTAGACCACCTCGGCCAGGCACCGGGTCGCGGCGAGCAGGGCCAGCTGGCGGCCGACCCCGTCCACCTGCGCCAGCAGCGGATACTGCAGTCCCATGGCCAGCACGCCGCCCACCAGCAGCGGCTTGAGCCCGAGCCGCCGAGCAAGCGGAAGGATCGCCGGGCGCAGGAC
>JAQVDF010000439.1 GCA_028698405.1 Phenylobacterium sp.
CGATCTTCCACCAGGGCGTTTCCGGCGTCGATGTCGACGCCGGCTTGAGCATAGGTGAGGCCGTTGGGCCGGTCGGACATGAGGAGAAGGCCTCGAAGAAAAACAGCGGGCGCGGCGCAACGGGCGCTTGCAGACTCGGTCGCGCGCGGGGCTATAGCTAGCCGATGACGCCGATCACGACCACCGCAGACCTCGCGACGTTCTGCGCGAAGCTGAAGGGGCAGCCATTCGTCGCCGTGGACACCGAGTTCATGCGCGAGACGACCTACTGGCCGAAGTTGTGTCTGATCCAGGCCGGCGCCCCGAACGCGGAGGCGGTGATCGACCCGCTGGCCGACGGCATCGACCTCGCCCCCTTCCTGGAAGTCCTCAAGGATCCCTCCATCGAGAAGGTGTTCCACGCGGCACGCCAGGACGTCGAGATCTTCAACAACCTGGGCGCGATGCCCGTCCCGCTGTTCGACACCCAGGTGGCCGGCATGGCCGCCGGCTTCGGCGAGCAGATCGCCTACGACGCCCTGGTGCGTCAGATGCAGAAGGTGGAGATCGACAAGTCGAGCCGCTTCACCGACTGGGCGCGCCGGCCGCTGACCGACGCCCAGCTGGCCTACGCCCTGGCCGACGTCACCCATCTGGCCAAGCTCTACCCGATGCTCCGCTCGCGCCTCGAGAAGGAAGGGCGGCTGGCCTGGGTGACCGACGAGATGAAGTCGCTGACCGACCCGGCGCTCTACGACGTCGAGCCGGAAAGCGCATGGAAGCGGCTGCGCCCACGCCGTCATACGGCCAAGTATCTGGCGGTGTTTCGCGCCGTGGCGGCCTGGCGCGAGCGAACCGCCCAGCTGCGCGACCAGCCGCGCGGCCGCATCCTGAAGGACGACGCGATCGACGAGATCGCGACGCAGCTGCCGATCGACGCGGAGTCGCTGGATCGGCTGCGCTCGGTGCCCAAGGGCTTCTCCGGCTCGCGCTTCGGGCCCGGGCTGCTGGCCGCGGTGCGCGAGGCGCTGAAGGATCCGGAGAGCTACGCGCCGGTCATCGAAAAGACCAAGCCTCAGAGCTCGCCCGCCGCGGGCGCGGTCGTCGAGTTGCTCAAGGTGCTGCTGAAAGCCCGGGCCGAGGACGCCGGCGTCGCCTCCAAGCTGATCGCCACAGTTTCCGACCTCGAGGCCATCGCCAACGACGACCAGGCGCCGACCCCGGCGCTGACCGGCTGGCGGCGCGAAGCCTTCGGGGAGGACGCCCTCAAGCTCAAGCGGGGGGAACTGGCGCTGGTGCTGGACGGCTCGCGGGTGCGGGTGGTCGCGGTGCGCCGCGCGCCCAAGTCGGCGGCGAACGGCTAGCTCAGCCGAGCTCCAGCTTCAGTTTCAGGGCCTGGGCGAGGGTCGCCGCCCGCTTGGGCGTCTGTTCGCCCTGCAGCACGGCTCTTGTGGCCGGCTCGGCGCTCAGCACCAGCCGATTGCCGTTGATCCTCAGCCGCGTCGCCGCCAGCAGGGCAGGGTTGCGGCCGGAGAGGTCGGCGCCCAGCCGGATCGCCGCGCCCAGCGCCCGCGCCCGCTGGCGCCGCTCGGGCGTCAGCACGCGATTGACCACGGCGGTCTCCGGCGGCGTTCCCTGGGTGGTGTGACGCGAGAACACCGCGCAGGCGAGGAAGGTCCGCTCGCAGTGGTTCATGCCGGCGATCGGCGCGCGCAGCACCTGATTGAAGGCCAGTTCGGCCCGATGGTCCGGGTGCAGCCGGGCGCCCAGGTCGGCCAGGCGGCAGGCGGCCGCCAGCAGCAGCCGGTCGCGCGCACCGAACATCGGCGCCAGCTCGTCGAACACCGGCGCGAGCCAGCACTCCAGCGCCGGCCCCAGCTCGGCGCTCAGGCCGCGCAGGGCGGTCAGGGCCTCGCAGCCTTCGATCAGCGGGTCTCGGCCGCGCACTTCAGGCGGCATGGATTCCAGCAGCAGCCCCTCGCGCACGCCGTAGGCCGAGACGATGATGGTCTCGATCTCCAGGTGCTCGATCAGGGCGTCCAGCACCAGGGCGGCGTGGGGCAGGGTCTCGAACCGCTTCTTGGAGACGCCCGGGATGCGCTCCAGCGACTGCTCGGACTGCCGCTGGATGAAGCGGGCGGCGTCCAGGGCGTCGGCGCGGCTCATCTCGTACTCGTGGGCGACGCGCAGGGGATAGTCGCCGAGCGCCATCTGCAGGAGGGCGAGGTTCCGCCAGGCGCCGCCGACCGCGTAGAAGTTCGGGGCGCGGAAACTGCGGGCGAGGGGTGCGAGACGCTGGTCGATCAGCTTCCTGGCTTTGTTGGGGTTCAGCGGCTTTGGGGCGCCCAAGGCGAAGGGACCGAGTGGCAGCGTCAGGCCCGCGCCTGGCGCCCCCCGGGATACCGGCACCAGCTCCAGGCTGGAGCCGCCCAGGTCGCCGGCCACACCCTCGGCGTCCGGATGGCCGGCGATGACGCCGAGCGCGGCGTAGCGGGCCTCTTCCTGACCGCTCAGCACCCGGATCTCGAAACCGGTCTCCTGCCGCACCCGTGCGACGAATTCCGGACCGTCCTCCGCCTCGCGCACGGCTGCGGTGCCGACGACCGTCACGTCGTCCGTGGGGCAGCTGTCGAGCACGACGCGGAAGCGGCGCAGGATCGCCAGCGCCAGCTCGACGCCGGGCGCCGACAGTCGTCCCGTGGCCGGCAG
>JAQVDF010000440.1 GCA_028698405.1 Phenylobacterium sp.
GAAGTCGACGCCGCCGGCCAGGTAGCCGATGGTCGGCATCAGCACCTGGTCCACCAGGCTCTTGACGATGTTGTTGAAGGCCGCGCCGTGATGACCCCGACGGCGAGGTCGATGACGTTGCCGCGGGCGATGAACTCGCGGAACTCCGAGACGATGCTCATCGCGGGCGACCCGCTATTCGTCGCCCGCGTTCAGCCGCTCGCGCAGTTCCTTGCCGCTCTTGAAGAAGGGCACGTGCTTGGCGCGCACTTCGACGGGCTCGCCGGTGCGCGGGTTGCGGCCCGAACGGGCGTCGCGCGAGCGCACGGACAGGGCCCCGAAGCCGCGCAGTTCGACCCGACCGCCCGCTTCCAGGGCCTGGATCATCCGCTCCAGGATCACGCCCACCACCCGCTCGATATCGCGCTGGGTGAGGTGCGGATTCTCTTCGGCGAGACGGGCGATCAGCTCGGACTTGATCACACGGGGACCTTTCCAATTGAGCGCCGCGACCATGGCCAACTCGCCCGCCGGTTTCAAGCGATGAAGACGGCTAACGGGACCTTACGGCTCAGCTCGGGGAGCGCGTGCGCGAAATAGCGGCGTTCCGGCCGCAACGCCACCGCCTGCGCAAAAGAAAACGGCGGGCCGTCGCCGGCCCGCCGTCTCTATCGCCCAAGGGGCAAGGCGTGCGCCTTACTCCTTGCCGGCCTTCTCGCGCAGGGCCGCGCCCAGGATGTCGCCGAGCGAGGCGCCCGAGTCGGACGAGCCGAACTGCTCGATGGCTTCCTTCTCCTCGGCCATCTCCAGGGCCTTGATCGACAGCGACACCCGGCGGGCGGCCTTGTCGACGTTGGTCACCTGGGCGTCCACGCGGTCGCCGACGGCGAAGCGTTCCGGACGCTGATCGGCCCGGTCGCGCGACAGGTCCGACTTGCGGATGAAGGCCGTCATCGGGGCGGCTTCGTCGCCGAAGCGGACCTCGATGCCGCCGGAAGTGACCTCGGTGACGGTGACCGTCACGGTCTGGCCCTTGCGGAAGCTGTCACCCTGCATCGGGTCGCCGGCCAGCTGCTTGATGCCCAGCGAGATGCGTTCCTTCTCGACGTCGACATCGAGCACCTTGGCCTGGACCACGTCGCCCTTGTTGTAGCGGGCGATCGCTTCTTCACCCGGCGCCGACCAGTCGAGGTCGGACAGGTGGACCATGCCGTCGATGTCGTTCTCGAGGCCGATGAACAGGCCGAACTCGGTGGCGTTCTTGACCTCGCCCTCGACGGTCGAGCCGATCGGATGAGCCTCGAGGAAAGCTTCCCAGGGGTTGGCCATCGCCTGCTTCAGGCCGAGGCTGACGCGGCGCTTGGACGGATCGACGTCCAGCACGACCACTTCCACTTCCTGCGAAGTGGAGACGATCTTGCCCGGATGGACGTTCTTCTTGGTCCAGGACATCTCGGAGACGTGCACCAGGCCCTCGACCCCCGGCTCCAGCTCCACGAAGGCGCCGTAGTCGGTGATGTTGGTGATGCGGCCGGTGAACTTGGCGCCGACCGGGTACTTGGCTTCCACGCCGTCCCAGGGATCCGACTGCAGCTGCTTCATGCCCAGGCTGATGCGCTGGGTCTCGGGGTTGATCTTGACGATCTGCACCTTGACCGTGTCGCCCACCGCCAGGACCTGGCTCGGGTGGTTGACGCGCTTCCAGCTCATGTCGGTGACGTGCAGCAGGCCGTCGATGCCGCCCAGGTCCACGAAGGCGCCGTAGTCGGTGATGTTCTTGACCACGCCTTCGCGGATCTCGCCTTCCTGCAGCTGGCTGACCAGCTCGGTGCGCTGCTCGGCGCGGGCCTCTTCCAGGATGGCCCGGCGGGAGACGACGATGTTGCCGCGCGGGCGGTCCATCTTGAGGATGGCGAACGGTTGCTCGCGGCCCATCAGCGGACCGACGTCGCGCACCGGACGGATGTCGACCTGGCTGCCCGGCAGGAAGGCCGAGGCGCCGCCCAGGTCGACGGTGAAGCCGCCCTTCACGCGGCCGACGATGGCGCCCGTCACCGGCTCGTTGCGCTCGTAGACGCCTTCCAGGCGCGTCCAGGCTTCCTCGCGGCGGGCCTTCTCGCGGCTGATCACCGCCTCGCCCATCGCGTTCTCGACCCGCTCGAGGAAGACCTCGACGGTGTCGCCCGCCTTGATCGGCGCCTTGCCTTCGTCGAGGCCGAATTCCTTCAGCGACACGCGGCCTTCGGTCTTCAGGCCCACGTCGATGATGGCGAAGTCCTTCTCGACGGCCACGACCTTGCCCTCGACCACCGAGCCTTCCATGAAATCGCGCCCGCCCAGGGACTGGTCGAGCAGCGCGGCGAAGTCGTCGCGCGAGGGGTTGAGGCTCATATCGTCAGCCATGCTGTTTCATCTTCTCCAATGACGGCGCAGCCGGCGTCGCAATGCAGGCGCACGGCGCTTGGCGTCGTTCGTTGCTTTCAGGTTTCGAACCGAAGGCGCGGATCCCCGCGCGGGTGAGTTCGCCCGCAGCCGTCCAGAGGGAAGGGCGCGATGGGATTGTCGGCCTAGGGAGTCCCCAGGCGGACGCGCGCCGCCTCGACGATGCGGCGGGCCGCATCGGCGGCCTCGTCTATAGTCATTTCGGAGGTATCCAGCAAGACGGCGTCCTCGGCCGGCCGCATCGGGGCCGCCTCGCGGGCCCCGTC
>JAQVDF010000441.1 GCA_028698405.1 Phenylobacterium sp.
ACGCGGATGCGGGTGCGCTCGTTGGGCCATTCGCCGTAGGTCGTGCTGCGGCCCGGCGAGGGCGGGTTCTGGCTGGAGACGAACACCTGCGAGAGGTTCTGCAGGCCGGCCGGCAGCCTGCCCTCGGCCATCTGGGCGAAGTCGAGCACCAGCGGCTGGCCCGGGCGGGCGCGCTCGACGCAGCCCCAGAAGATCAGCATCCGGCCGCGCGGCTTCTGGAACTCGCGCGGGATGTCCGGCTCCTCGCGCGGCGCGGGCGGGGCGCTGCGCGGGGTGAGCAGCGGCAACTGCTGGCCCGCGCCCAAGCCCGCCGGCGGCAGGTGGTCGGCCTGCGGCTCGCCGGCCGGGCGGCGCGTCGAGCCCAGCTGCAGGGTCAGCGTCTTGACGACGTTGTTCCCGCCGCCGCCCATCATGCCCATGATCTGGCCCATCGAAGGCCGGGCGCCCGGCTGCATCCCGGCGCCGAAGCCGGTCGCCGTCGCCGCGCTCACCCAGTAGGTCGCCACCGGTCCCCGGTTCGCCGGCTGGGCCGTCGCGGTCCCAGCCAATGCCGCAGCCGCCGTCACCAGCAGCGCCTTGCGCCCCCAACCCATCGGAAATCTCCACACGAAACGAGACTGCCCTACAACCTAGCAGGGGTGACAAAGCGCCGCTAGGCGAACCACGCGCGCTCGGCAAGCCGTTGTGGGGGCGGGCGTTTTCCGGATTCGGCAGCCGCCGCCGCTCAGGCCGGCAGGTCGCGCCAGGCAGGCGTGTCGGTTCCCGGCCAGGCGCGGGCTTCGTAGACGCCGCGGGCGATGGCTCTGGCCAGGCAGTCGGCGGCGATCGCGCCGAGCCGGGCGAGCTGGCCGTCGCCGCCGGTCAGCGGCCGCCGGCAGGTGGACAGGGCGAAGACCACGTCGCCGTCGAACGGCGAGTAGGCCGGCCGGATGGCGCGCGCCAGGCCCGCCTGGGCCATGATCGCCAGGCGCCTGGCCTGGGCCGGGGTCAGCGCCGCATCGGTGGCCACGCAGGCGATGGTGGTGTTCCGGCGCGGGGCGGCGGCGCCCTTGGAGAGCCCCCACTCGCCCGGCGCGGCGGAGAGGCCTGCGGCCCCCAGGCCGCCGAACTCGCCGTTCACCTCGAACGGAGCGGCCCAGAACGTCCGCCCGCCCGGGGCGACCACCGAGCCCTGGCTGTTGACGCAGGCGATCGCGCCCACCGCCGTCCCGTCCTCGCAGATCCACGAGGCCGAGCCGGCGCCGCCCTTCAGCGCCCCGGCCATGGCGCCCGCGCCGGCCCCCGCGGTTCCGAGGGCGAAATCCAGTCCAGCGGCGGCGGCGGCCTCGCGGCCCAGCCGGGCGTAGGGCGGCGTCTCGCCCCAGGCTTTGTCGCCGCCGTTGGCGAGGTCGTAGAGGATGGCCGCCGGCACCACCGGCGAGACCGGCACCCCCTCGCGCTTCACCAGCCCGAAGCCGCGGCCCCGCGCGCCGAGGTAGCTCACCACCCCGTCGGCGGCGGCCAGGCCGTAGACCGAGCCGCCGGACAGCACGACCGCGTCCACCGCCTCGACCAGGTTCTCCGCGGCCAGGGCGTCGGTCTCGCGGGTGCCGGGCCCGCCGCCGCGCACGTCGCAGGCGGCCACAGCCCGGTCCTCGGGCAGCAGGACGGTGACGCCGGTGCGGGCCGCCGCATCCTCGGCCTGCCCGACCAGCAGGCCCGGCACGTCGGTGATCAGGTTGCGGGGTCCGGGCGCTGCGGTCATGGATGGCTGCCTTGCACAGCTGCGCGATTGTTGTCCACGGCCGCGCCGCTATTCTCCGCTCCTCTCCCCGCCTGACCGGAGTTCGTCCTTGCTTCGCCTGCCCCGCCTGCTCGCCGCCGCCCTGGCCCTGTCGCTGGCCGCCTGCGCCGGCGCGCCCAAGCCGGCGGACTCGCCGCTGGAGACCGCCGCCGCCCGCCCGAGCGCAATGGTCGCCGCGGCCAACCCGATGGCCGTCGAGGCGGGGCTGAAGGTGCTGAAGGCCGGCGGCTCGGCGGTGGACGCCGCCATCGCCGTGCAGGCGGTGCTGGGGCTGGTGGAGCCGCAGAGCTCGGGTCTCGGCGGCGGCGCCTTCATGACCTACTACGACGCCAGGACCCGCCAGGTGACCGCCTTCGACGGCCGCGAGGTCGCCCCCGCCGCAGCCGGGCCGGACCTGTTCCTGGACGAGAGCGGCAAGCCGCTGAACTTCCCCGAGGCGGTGCTGTCGGGCCGCTCGACCGGCGTGCCGGGGGCGGTCGCCATGCTGGCCATGGCCCACGAGCGGCATGGCAAGCTGGCCTGGAAGGAGCTGTTCGGCGAGGCCGAGCGGCTGGCCGAGGAAGGCTTCCCGGTCCCGGCGCGGATGGCCGCGGCGGCCGCCTCGCGCGCGCCGCAGGCCGCAACCCCCGACGCCCGCGCCTACTTCACCAAGCCCGACGGGACGCTGGTCCAGCCCGGCGAGACCTGGCGCAACCCGGCGTATGCGGCCACCGTGCGCAAGATCGCCGCCGAGGGGCCCAAGGCGCTGCTGGAAGGGACCATCGCCGAGGCCATCGTCGCCAAGCTGGCCGAGGGCCCGCGGCCCGGGACCATGACGCTGGCCGACCTCAAGGCCTACCGGCCCAAGGCCGGAGCGGCGCTGTGCCGCCCCTACCGGGTGTTCGTGGTCTGCACGCCGGAC
>JAQVDF010000442.1 GCA_028698405.1 Phenylobacterium sp.
AATGGAAGAAGGCGGGATGTCTCCCCGCCGCCTGCCAAACGCCTGCGTGTGTGATGGGGCGGGCAGATAGGCGCAAAGCCGCGGAAAAGCAAGGCCGGGCCGAGGACTTAAGCCCGGAACGCACGGAGGCGGCGCGGCATTTCGGGCGGATGGACACGCCCCACCGCTTCTGCGTCGAGATTCTCCTGCCGCTGGCCCGTGGCGACGGCGGGGAGGTGGCGGCCGGCTGGTTCGCGAGCCTGGAGACGCGGCTGACCGACCGCTTCGGCGGGGTGACCGCCTTCACCCGCGCGCCGGCCCGCGGCCGCTGGGCCGAGGGCGGCCAGGTGCAGACCGACGAGGTGGTGGTGCTGGAGGTGATGGCCGAGGAACTCGACCGGGCCTGGTGGGCCCGCCTGCGCGCCGAGCTGGAGCGCGACCTTCGCCAGGACGAGGTGGTGATCCGCGCCAGCGCGATCGAGCGGCTCTAGCCCCTGCCCTACAGCTCCTCGAGGTAGGTGACGCCCGGCGCGGTCTTCAGCGCCCCGCGCACGGGCCCGTCGAGGGTGAAGCGCCCCGGCAGTTTGACCTCCACCTCACGCCCGGGCTGCAGGGCCGCGACCAGCACGATCTCGCCGCCGCGCGGGTTCTCCAACCCTTCCAGCCGGCGCTTGAGGGCCTCGATCTCGGCGCTGCGTGGAGCGATGTGGACCCGCACCCCGGCGACGGCGTTCTCGATGGCCTTGTCCACCGGCTCGGCGTCGTCGCCGAAGAAGCGCACCTCGCCGTCCCTCGCCTTGGCGCGGATCTTAATGGCCACCGCCTTGCCGGGCTCGAGCATGTCGCGGCAGCGGCGAAGCGCTTCCGGCGGGAACAGCACTTCGTACTCGCCGGTGGGATCGGAGAGGGTCACGAAGGCGAACTTCTCGCCGCTCGACTGGCTGGCCCGCTCCTGCTTGCGGCGCACGACGCCGGCCATGCGGAACACCTCGCCGCCGGCCTCGGCCTTGGCGATGACGTCGGTGAGCAGGTCGGTGCGCCGCCGGCGCAGGGCCTCCACCATGTCTTCCAGCGGGTGGCCGGAGAGGTAGAAGCCGACCGCCGCCAGCTCCTCGTCCAGCCGCTGGGCCGGGGTCCAGGGGTCGGCCTTGGGCAGCCGCGGGCGGGCCGCCTCGGCCTGGTCGGCGCCGAACAGCGAGGCCTGGGCGCTGATTCGCTCGGCGGCCACCGACTGGGCGTAGGCGATCAGCGGGTCCGCCGCGGCGACGAGCTGGGCGCGGTTGGGATGGATGGCGTCGAAGGCGCCGGCCCGGGCGAGTGTCTCGAAGGTGCGCTTGTTGACCTGCTTGGGATCGACCCGCTCGACGAAGTCGAAGATGTCGCGGAACGGCCCACCATGGCGGCGGACCTCGACCACGTGCTCCATGGCCGCCAGGCCGACATTGCGCACCGCGCCCAGCGCGTAGAGCACCTCGCCGTTCTCCACCTCGAAGTCGGCGAACGAGCGGTTCACGCACGGCGGGCGGATCTTCACGCCGAACCGCTTGGCGTCCTGGTAGAAGACCGCCAGCTTGTCGGTGTTGGCGATATCGAGGCTCATCGAGGCGGCGAAGAACTCGACGGGCGCGTTCGCCTTCAGCCAGGCGGTCTGGTAGCTGACCACGGCGTAGGCCGCCGAGTGCGACTTGTTGAAGCCGTAGCCGGCGAACTTGTCGACCAGGTCGAAGATGGCGCCGGCCTGCTCGGCGCTGACGCCCCGCTCGGCGGCCCCGGAGACGAAGCGGGCGCGTTGCTGCTCCATCTCCTCCTTCTTCTTCTTGCCCATCGCCCGGCGCAGCAGGTCGGCTTCGCCGAGGCTGTAGCCGGCCAGGATCTGGGCGATCTGCATCACCTGTTCCTGGTAGACGATGATGCCGTAGGTCTCCTTCAGCACCGACTCCAGCGAGGGGTGCAGGAAGTCGATGGGCTTGCGGCCGAACTTGCAGTCGATGAAGGCCGGGATGTTGTCCATCGGGCCCGGCCGATAGAGGGCGCCGACGGCGGTGACGTCCTCGATCGAGCCGGGGCGCAGCTGGCGCAGGGTGTCGCGCATCCCCTGCCCTTCGAGCTGGAACACCCCAACCGTCAGGCCCGCGCTCATCAGGTCGTAGGTCTTCTGGTCGTCCAGCGGCAGCTTGCCGATGTCGACCACCTCGCCGCGCTTCTCGAGGTGCTTCAGCGCCCGGTCGATGACCGTCAGCGTCTTCAGGCCAAGGAAGTCGAACTTCACCAGGCCAGCACTCTCCACCCACTTCATGTTGAACTGGGTGGCCGGCAGCTCGGAGCGGGGGTCCTTGTAGAGCGGCGTCAGCTGGGTCAGCGGCCGATCGCCGATCACCACGCCGGCGGCGTGGGTCGAGGCGTTGCGGTAAAGGCCCTCGAGCTGCAGGGCGATGTCGAGCAGCTGGGCCACCGCCTCGTCGTTGTCGCGCTCGTATTTCAGCCGCGGCTCGATCTGTATGGCCTGGGCCAGCGTCACCGGATTGGCGGGGTTGGCCGGCACCATCTTGGCCAGCCGATCCACCTGGCCGAGCGACAACTGCAGCACCCGGCCGACGTCGCGCAGCACGGCCCGCGCCTGCAGGGTGCCGAAGGTGATGATCTGGGCCACCCGGTCCTTGCCGTAGCGGGCCTGGACGTAGTCGATCACCTCTTCCCGCCGCTC
>JAQVDF010000021.1 GCA_028698405.1 Phenylobacterium sp.
GACAAGCTGTCGGCCACCCTCGACACGCTGCACGCCTTCGAGGGCCGGTTGCTGTTGATGTTCCAGCCGCACGGCTTCGGCCCGCTGCGGCTGATGAAGCAGGAGTTCATCGACGTCTTCGCCGAGCGGATGGCCGACGAGGACGTGCTGGTGATGCCCGAGCCGGTCTACTTCGGCGGCACCGTCGACCGCTCGGTATCCACCGCCGACGTGATCGCCGGGATCGCCGCCCGCGGCCGGCGCGCCGAGGCCTTCGCCGACCGGGCGGCCTGCGGCGAGCGGCTGCTGGAGCTCGCCCGCCCCGGCGACCGCATCGTCGTCATGGGCGCTCGCGACGACACTCTCTCGGTCTTCGCCGCCGAGCTCCTGGAGCGGCTCGCGAAGCAAGCCGCGTAGACCTATCCCTCGCCTTTATGGGGAGGGAAGAAGCGCGAGCGTGCGCATTTCGCCCCCTCCCCCCGCGCGGGTTTACCGGCTAGAACCCGCGCCCATGAACGCCCCCACGAAACCCATGGCCGAAACGGCCGTCGAGTTCGGCCTGAAGCCGGAGGAATACGATCTCATCGTCCAGCGGCTGAACCGCGAGCCGAACCTGGTCGAACTCGGGGTCTTCTCGGTGATGTGGTCCGAGCACTGCTCGTACAAGTCCTCGCGCAAGCAGCTCGGCAAGTTCCCCACCAAGGGGCCGCGGGTGATCCAGGGGCCGGGCGAGAACGCCGGGGTGGTCGACATCGGCGACGGCCAGGCCTGCGTCTTCAAGATGGAGAGCCACAACCACCCGAGCTACATCGAGCCCTACCAGGGCGCGGCGACCGGCGTGGGCGGCATCATGCGCGACGTCTTCACCATGGGGGCGCGGCCGGTGGCGCTGCTCAACGCGCTGCGCTTCGGCGATCCGTCGCATCCGAAGACCCGGCGGCTGGTGGCGGGCGTGGTGGCCGGCATCGGCGGCTACGGCAACTGCGTGGGCGTGCCGACCGTCGGCGGCGAGACCAACTTCCACCGCGGCTACGACGGCAACATCCTGGTCAACGCCATGTGCGTGGGCCTGGCCGACGCCGACAAGATCTTCTACTCGGCCGCCCCCTCGGCCGGCCTGCCGGTGGTCTACTTCGGCTCCAAGACCGGCCGCGACGGCATCCACGGCGCGACCATGGCCAGCGCCGAGTTCGACGAGGATTCGGAGGAGAAGCGTCCCACCGTGCAGGTCGGCGTCCCCTTCGCCGAGAAGCTGCTGATCGAGGCGACGCTGGAGCTGATGGCCTCGGGCGCGGTCGCCGCCATCCAGGACATGGGGGCTGCGGGCCTGACCTCATCCTCGGTCGAGATGGCCGGCAAGGGCGGCGTCGGCATCGAGCTCGATCTGGACGCCGTGCCTCAGCGCGAAGAGGGCATGACCGCCTACGAGATGATGCTGTCGGAGAGCCAGGAGCGGATGCTGGCGATCCTCAAGCCCGGCCGCGAGGACGAGGGTCGGCGCATCTTCGAGAAGTGGGGCCTGGACGCCGCCGTCATCGGCGCCACCACCGACACCGGCCGCTTCGTGCTGAAGCACAAGGGCGAGGTGGTCTGCGACGTGCCGCTCGCCCCGCTGTCGGAGGACGCCCCGCTCTACGACCGTCCCTGGGTGGAGCCGGCCAAGCACCCGCGGCTCGGCCCCGGCGAGGTCCCCGCCCCCACCGACTGGCGCGAGGCGGTGCTGAAGCTGGTCGGCTGCCCGGACGCGGCCTCCAAGCGCTGGATCTGGGAGCAGTACGACCGCCACGTGATGGCCGACACGCTGGAGGATTCCGGCACCGGCGCGGACGCCGGCATCGTGCGCCTGCACGGGACCCGCAAGGCGCTGGCGATGACCTCGGACGTGACCCCGCGCTACGTGCAGAATGACCCCTACGAGGGCGGCAAGCAGGCCGTCGCCGAGGCCTGGCGCAACCTGACCGCGGTGGGCGCCACGCCCATCGCCATCACCGACAACCTCAACTTCGGCAATCCCGAGCGGCCCGAGATCATGGGCCAGATCGTCCGCGCGACCGACGGCATGGCCGAGGCCTGCCGCGCGCTCGACTTCCCCGTCGTGAGCGGCAACGTCAGCCTCTACAATGAAACCAACGGGGTCGCCATTCCGCCCACCCCGACCGTGGGCGGCGTCGGGCTGATCGCCGACTACGCCCGCCGGGCCGACTACGCCGGGATGAAGCCGGGCGATTCGCTCGTGCTGATCGGCGAGACCCGCGGCGAACTGGGGGCCAGCCTCTACCTGCGCGAGGTGCTGGGCCGCGAGGACGGCGCCCCGCCGTCGATCGACCTGGCCGTCGAGCGCCGCAACGGCGATTTCGTCCGCGGCGAGATCGAGGCCGGGCGCATCGAGGTGGTCCACGATCTCTCCGACGGAGGCCTGGCTTCGGCCGCCGCCGAGATGGTGCTGGCCGCCGGCGTCGGTGTCCGCCTTTCCGCCCCCGCCGGGGCGGCACACGGCGTCCTGTTCGGGGAGGATCAGGCCCGCTACCTCGTGGCCACGGCCGCCCACGACGCCCTGCTCGCCGCCGCGGCCGCCGCGGGCGTTCCGGCCCAGGTGGTCGGCCAGGCCGGCGGCGACGTCTTCGCCGCCGAAGGCCTCTTCGACATCCCCCTCGACGACCTCCGCGCCGCCCACGAAGGCTGGATGTCCGCCTTCATGGACGCGCCCGTGGTGCAGGGCTGAACCCGATCGGTGATAGGTCGGGCTGGCGCCTAACCAGTCACCAACGGTTCTCGGCGACTGATTGCGCCGGCGCGGCGCTACCTTTCACCCAGCCTCCCCGCTCTCCAGCCCACGCTTGAGCAGGTCGAGCGCGGCGGCGGCGAAGGCCTGCATGTTCGCCCAGCGGTCGGGGGAGCCGGTCTCGATGGTGAGGGACATCTCCACCGGGCCGGAGATGGCGATGCAGGAGTGGCCGGGGGGATCGCCGTAGCCGTTGCCGGTGGGGCCGGCCGCGCCGGTCTCGGAGACGCCCCAGGTGGCGTTGTGGCGCTCGCGGGCGGTGCGGGCGAGCAGCAGGGCGTAGGGCTCGCTGGCCGAGCGCATGCCGGCCACCGCCTCCCTGGGCAGGTCAAGCAGCTGCATCCTGGCCTTGCCGGTGTAGACCACCGCGCCCGCCACATAATAGGCCGAGGCCCCGGGCGCCGCGAGCAGGGCCGCCGAGATCAGGCCGCCGGACGAACTCTCCGCCACCGCCACCGTCTGCTTCGCCGCCTTCAGCCGCGCACCGACGTCCTCGGCCAGCGTCTTCAGCTCGTCCATCGCCCTCTCCTCGCTTGGTTCGCGGCCGATCCCGTCACATGATGCCGGCCAATTACAGCCAAGCCCATTGTTCCGGAGGATTTGATGGACGCCCAGTCGAAATGGACCGGCCTTGACGCCGGCCGCCTTTCGCAGATCGACGACCACCTCGAGCGCAACTACATCGCGCCCGGCAAAATCGCCGGCTGTCAGATCGCGATCAACCGGCGCGGCCACCAGGCCTATTTCAAGTCCTACGGGAACATGGACCGCGAGCGGTCCCGGCCGATGGCCGACGACACCATCTTCCGCATCTATTCGATGTCCAAGCCGATCACCTCGGTCGCGCTGATGCAGCTCTACGAGAAGGGCTACTTCCAGCTCAACGACCCGGTGAGCCGCTTCATCCCCGAATGGCGCAACCACCAGGTCTGGGTTTCCGGCGAAGGCGCCACGATGAAGACTGAGCCGCCGAAGCGGCCGGTGACCATGCGCGACATGCTCTGCCACACCGGCGGCCTGACCTACGGCTCGGCCCTGGTGGCGCTGGGCGCCCCCGACGGCGGCCATCCGGTGGACAAGGTCTACGCCGAGAAGGGCGTGCGCCGCGGCCGTGACGAGACGCTGCGCGACTTCGTCAGGAAGCTGGGCGAGGTGCCGCTGCGCTACCAGCCTGGCGAGCGGTGGATGTACTCGCTGTCGACCGACGTCTGCGGCGCCCTGGTGGAGATCATCTCCGGCCAGCGGTTCGACAAGTATCTGCAGGAGAACATCTTCGGGCCGCTGGGCATGGTCGACACAGCCTTCCACGTCACGCCGGAAAACGCCTCCCGCTTCGCCGCCTGCTACCGCCGCGCGGCCGACAAGAGCCTGAAGCTGATCGACGATCCGACCAGCTCGGACTACCTCCACGAGCCGGTGTTCTTCTCCGGCGGCGGCGGCCTGACCGGCGCCGCCGCGGACTACATGCGCTTCTGCGAGATGCTGCGCCGGGGCGGCGAGCTGGACGGCGCCCGCATCCTCGGGCCGCGCACCGTCGAGCTGATGCACCTCAACCACCTGAAGGACGGCAAGGACCTGACGGAAATGGCCATCGGCTCCTTCTCCGAGACGGCCAACGAGGGCGTCGGCTTCGGGCTCGGCTTCGCCACGACGCTCGATCCGGTGCAGGCCGGCTCCATCGCCGCCGGCGACTACTACTGGGGCGGCGCGGCCTCGACCATCTTCTGGGTCGATCCCAAGGAGGAGCTGAGCGTGGTGTTCATGACCCAGCTGATGCCGTCGGGGGCGTTCAACTTCCGCGGCCAGCTGAAGAACATCATCTACTCGGCGATCGTCGACTGACGGAAAGGTCCGGGGCGTGGCGGACCTGCTGGTCAACATCGACGTCCCGGACCTGGCCGCCGCCGAGCGCTTCTACGTGGCGGCCTTCGGGCTGACGCCCACCCGCCGCTTCGGCGCCGGCGGGGTGGAGCTCTCCGGCTGGCCCGTGCGGGTCTACCTGCTGCAGAAGCCCGAAGGCTCTGTCGGGGCCGGCGAGGAGACGCGCCGCTACCGCCGCCACTGGTCGCCGGTCCACCTCGACGTCGTCGTCGAACAGCTGGAGCCGGCCATCGCCCGGGCGGTCGACGCGGGCGCGGTGCTGGAGACCGGCCCGCGCCGCGCTGAGTGGGGGAGCCTCGCCACCCTCGCCGATCCGTTCGGCCACGGCTTCTGCCTCATCGAGTTCCACGGCCGCGGCTACGACGAGATCGCCGAGCCGGCGTGAGCGCGCCTCACAATCCGGCGATCGCCAGGGCGAAGCCGGCCAGCATCAGCGCGGTCGCCACGTTCACCCGCCGGTACTTGCGCTTGGCGATGCGCGCCAGGATCGACTGGCTGCCGACCCAGGTGGCCAGGAGGTCGTGCGCCGACTGCGAGAGGAACTCGTCGGCCACCGTCCGCCACTCGCGCCCGGCCACCAGGTGCGAGACCCAGTCGGGACCTGAGATCCGCAGCGCCCTCTGGGCGAGCGCCGCCAGCACGATGGCGGCGAACAGCAGGACGATCGAGGGGTGCCACAGGAGCTGCATCAGCGCCTCGGCGGGCGTCTTCGCCGACAGCGCGGCGCGCTGGGTCAGGAAGCCGATACCCAGCCCGGCGACCGCCATGATCGAGGCGGCTTTGGCGTCGGCGGCGGCCAGCCGCCCGCTGTGGTAGAAGTTGGTGGACGACAGCATCTGGCCGCGCAGGGCGTTGCGCTTGTCGTCGGCGGTGGGATCGTCGGCGCCGGTCTGTGTCGGTTGCAGGGGGATGACGTTGCTCATGGCTCGGGTTCCTCATCTGGCTTGCGGCTCTCGCCGTTCGGACGGCTGCTTACGGGAGCCGCCCGGCGCGTTCCGTGACGCCGGTCACACGCGCCGGGCGGGGTGAGCGCGATGGGGGGCGCATCCTGGCTGCGGGCCCTGCCGGCCGCCTCGGCCGAACAGCTGCTGGCCGAGGCGCGGCCATTGGAGCTGGCGGCGGGCGAGCACCTTTTCCACCAGGGCGATCCGGGCGATGCGATGGCGGTGGTCGACGCCGGCCTGCTGAAGGCCAGCCTGGTGACGGCGCGCGGGCGCGAGGTGGTGCTGGCCTATCACGCGCCGGGTGACGTGGTGGGCGAGCTGGCGGTGTTGGACGGCGCCCCGCGGGCGGCCAGCATCTGCGCGCTGGAGGCCTCGCGGGTGCGGCTGGTGGCCGGCCCGCGCGTGCGGGCCTTCCTGGAGGCGGACGGGGCGCTGGCGCTCGCCGTCGCGGCCATGCTGGCCCAGCGGCTGAGGCGCACCAACGAGCTGGTCGAGGACGCCGCCGGCGCCCCGCTGGAGATGCGGCTGGCGCGCGCCATCGTGCGTCTCCTGCCCGACGCCGCCGCGGGCGCGGAGCTGCGGCTCACCCAGCAGGACCTGGCCGCCTACGCCGGCCTGGCGCGGGAGAACGTCAACCGCCAGCTGCAGGACTGGGCCCAACGCGGCCTGGTGCGGCTGGGCCGCGGCCGGCTGCAGCTGCTGGCGGCCGACGAGCTGGTCGAGATCGCCGAGGACCTCGTCTGAGCCGGCTCAGCGGACCGCCCGCTCCGCGTCCAGGCTGAACAGCTCGACTTCGCCGAAGCCCTTCACCGTCACTGGCCCCTGCGGGCTGAGCACGAAGTCGGAGCCCAGCGCGTCGGCCGTCTCGCGGTTGACGGTGATCTGCATCGGATCCGACAGCGCCTCGAGCCGGGCGGCCAGGTTCGGGGCCGGGCCGAAGATGTCGTAGACGTACTTCTGGATGCCGACCATCGAGCCGATCACCGGCCCGGTGGCGATGCCGATGCGGCACAGCCACTGGGTCGTGTGGGCGCTGTTCCTCCGGTCGATGTAGCGGCGCATGCGTAGGGCCACCTTGGCGATGTTGGCGGCGTGGTCCGGCGTGTACTCCGGCAGGCCCGAGACGGCCACGTAGGCGTCACCGATCGTCTTGATCCGCTCGCAGCCGAACAGCTCCACGATCCGGTCGAAGGCCGAGAAGATGTCGTTGAGCTCGCTGATCAGCGCCCCCGGGTCACGGGAGATGGCCATGTCGGTGAAACCCACGAAGTCGAGCATCAGCACGCTGCCGGACTCGAACCGCTGCGGCGTCGTGGTCCCGTAGTCGCGCAGCTCCTCGTAGACCGTGCGCGGCATGATGTTGAGCAGCAGCTTCTCGACCCGCTCCTTCTCGCGCTGCAGGTCCTTGGCGTTGCGCTCGGCCATCTTCGAATAGGAGTCGAGCATGTACTCGGCCTCCTTAGTCTTGGAGACGTCGAACGCCTGAACCAGCAGTCCCGCCCCGGCGTCCTCGCCCAGCGGGCGCACGCTCACCGACAGGCACAGCGTCCGCACGCTCTTCTGGCGCTCGACCTCGAAGGTGTAGGCCCGGCCCTGGGCGACCCGCTCGCGCGCCCGCTCGGGATGGGGCGGAGCGAGCCTCGTCCAGACGTCGCACTCGGCGGCGGGATCGGGCGCGAACCATTCGAAGAAGCGGCTGTTCTCGAACAGGATGGCGCCGTCGGGGCCGGCGCAGGCCACGGCGCAGTCCAGCGCCTGGAGCGCGGCCCGCGTCACGTCGATGGAAGCGGTCATCTTCAGGCCCTGCGGCTGACGACGTACGGCTTGCGCTTGCGCATCTCGTGCTCGACGTGGTCGACGTCGCCCTTCGGCAGGTCCGCATCCTCGAGCACCTCGCGGAACACCGCGATCATCTCCTCGAAGTCTCCGTCGCCCAGGTTCAGGCGCTTGTGCGCCCGTTCGAGCTGCTCGTCGGTGATCGAAGCCGGCCCTCCCAGGAGGGAGGAGACAAACTTGGTCTGATGGTCGATGAGCTGGGGCATCGAGATGCCGTGGAAATGCTGGGCCAATCGCTCATTCTCGCACAGCCGGTCATAGAGGTCCGACACGATCCGCCGGACCGCCGAAAATCCCCCGATGCGCTCGTAAACGGTCTGCGCCATTCGCCGTCCCCCAATTGTCGGACGCCCGACACTGATTACCAGCCCGGGGGCGGGGCGTGAATTGGGAACGGCGCGGCCGCCCCGGCTGATCGCCGGGACGGCCCGAGCGTGGCCGCTCACGAGAAGGCGGGCGCCATCGCCAGCAGCTCCTCGCGGCTGCCGGGACGCACCTCCTCCATCACCGCCAGGAACCTCGGGTGGACGAGGCCCGAGCCCAGGTAGGTGTAGCGGATCGCCTGACGCTGAACGGCGCGGATCTCCTCGCGCTCGGCCTCGCCGAGCTCGCGGCCGATCGCCGCCTGCAGGCTCTCGATGTCCAGCTCGAGCTGCTGCATCAGCCCGCCGTCGAGCAGCGCCGCGATCTTCAGGAAGTCCTGGAAGCCGGCTTCGACCTCCTCCGGCCCCGCCTGGGCGGCCAGGGTGCGGACGATCGCCTCGTCGAGTTGGGCGTGCTGCATCTCCTCCGCCCAGTGGTGCTTCAGCACGCTGCGGAACAGCGGATCGAGGTCCTGGGCGTCGCGCACGCTCTCGGTGAAGTGCTTCTGCGTCATCCACTCGATGTGCAGGGTGACCATGCCGATGCCGAGCGGGTGGTGGGCCAGCACCGCCTGGCTGATCGCTTCGGCCGGCCCGATCATCCCGCAGCGCGTCCCGAAGCCCTGAACGAAGGCGTCATAGAATCGGTGGAACAGGTCGATGTGCTTGGCTTCCTCGCCGGCGAACTGCAGCAGCGCGCGGGTGCGGGCGTCGTCCACATGCAGAGCCGAGCGGGCGTGGTCCATGACGAAGGGCAGGATGAACTCCTCCGCCAGCCCGAAGGTGTAGAGGTAGCCGCAGCCGCGGATCTGGTTGAGCTTCAGCTTCTCGGCGTCCGAGAGGCAGGCGATCGGGCCCACGCGGGCGAAGCTCTCGGGCATGAAAGGCTTGGAGAAATCGAGCGTCTCGCCCTCGCCGATGATGTCCTCGATCCGCCAGTTGGCGGCCTGCGACGCCGCCAGGATGGATTCGTAGCTGAAGTGATAGCTCATGGGGGTGATCTCCCTTGGGTGTTGGCCGCGCCGTCCGACGGCGCCGATGGCGGTGAGGTATCCCAAGGGAGACGGGGGCTTCCGTGACGCCCGTCACACGGGCGCGAAAGCCGTCGAATGCGGCTCGCAAGATGGTGAGGCGATTGTTAACTCTCGGACCGGCAACATCGCCGCAGTATGGAGCGCGTCCCGCCATGCCCATGCCCATGAACGAGCTAGAGAACTGCCTGCGCGAGGCGTTCCCCGACGCCGAGATTCAGGTCACCGACCTGGCCGGTGACGGAGATCACTACCGCGCGCGCATCGTCTCCCGGGCATTCGCGGGACTGCCCAAGGTGCGGCAGCACCAGATGGTCTATGCGGCTCTCAATGGGCGCGTGGGCGGAGAGCTGCACGCGCTGGCGCTCGAGACCTCGGCCCCGACCTGACATGCGCTACCGCCCCTTCGGCGTCGCGGGCAAGGCCGTCTCGGCCGTCAGCCTGACCCTTTCCGAGACCGCCGCGGTGCCGACGGCCCAGGCCTGGCGCGGCGTCCTGTTCGGGGCGATGGAGTGCGGGATCAACGCCTTCGACGTGGTGGCCGGGTGCGAACCTCTGGCGCGCGGTGTCGCCGAGGCGCTGCAGGCTGTGGACCGCGACCTGCTGTTCCTGGGCTGGCGGCTGCGCGGCGAGGGCCTGCCGGCGCTGGACGCCGACGCCCTGGGCCAGGCCGTGCGCCAGGCGCTGGCCGCCACCTCGGCCGGCTACTTCGACCTCGTGACCTTCGATGAGGCCTCCGCCGAGTTGCTGACGCCGGACGCGGAAGCGTTGCTCGCCGAGCTCAAGGGCGCCGGCCTGGTGCTGCACACCGCGATCCGCGGCGACGGGCCGCTGACCGACGCGGCGGTCCGCGAGAGCCGCTTCGACGCCCTGGCCTCGCCCTTCAGCCTGGTGTCGGACGGCCGAATCCGTCGGCGGGTGAAGGACGCGGCTCAGGCGGACATGGCGGTGATCGCATACGACGCCATTCCCGCCGACCTGTGCCGCCCGCCGCAGCAACGGATGAAAGCCGCCGGGCTGCTCCGCCGCTCGGTGGACCCGCTGGCCGGGGTCGGCACCTACAACTTCCTGCACGAGACCCGCGGCTGGGCGGCCGAGGAGTTGTGCCTCGGCTACGCGCTGACCGAGCCGGCCTTCGCCACGGTGCAGATCGACACCCTTTCGGCGGCGGCGATCGAACGGCTGTCGGGGGTGACCGAGCGCGACCTGCCGACCGGCGTCACGGCGCAGATCGAGATGGCCCGCTTCTGCCCCACCGAGCCGGAGACCCGCCGGCGCGCCTGAGGCGACGGCTCGCCTTGACCCGGGCCGCCGGGCTCCCTAGCTCATGACCCGGAGAGAGTCTTTCACCGCCGAAAGGGCGCGCATCCCCATGACCGACACCGCCGCCGCCACCAGCGTCCAGGACTTCATCGCCAAGACCGTTCAAGAGAACCCCGTGGTCGTGTTCATGAAGGGCGTGCCGGAACAGCCCCGCTGCGGCTTCTCGGCCGTGGTGGTGCAGATCCTCGACCACCTCGGCGTCGACTTCGTCGGCGTCGACGTGCTGCAGGACGAAGAGCTGCGCCAGGGGATCAAGGACTTCACCGACTGGCCGACCATTCCGCAGCTCTACGTGAAGAGCGAGTTCGTCGGCGGCGCGGACATCGTCCGCGAGATGTTCCAGTCGGGCGAGTTGAAGACCCTGTTCAAGGACCAGGGCCTCATCGCCGCGTGACGAAGGCGATCGAGCCGCCGCCCGGCCGACAGGTCTTCACCCGCACATACGTCCCGACGCCGTCCGATATCGACGAGAACGGCCACGTGAACAACGTCGTCTACCTGCGCTGGGCGCAGGAGATGGCGGTCGCGCACTGGGACTCCAAGGCTCCGCCCGAGGCCCAGGACGCCTGGGCCTGGGTGGTGCTGCGCCACGAGGTTGATTACCGGCGCCAGCTGCTGCCAGGCGAGACCGCCACTGCCCGCACCTGGGTCGCCGACGCTGCCGAAGGGCCCAGGTTCGACCGCTTCGTCCGCATCGACGGCCCGGACGGGGCCATGTGCGCCCAGGCCCGCACCGTCTGGTGCCTGGTGGACGCCCAGACCCGCCGCCCGCGCCGCGTGCCGGACTGGATGGTGGCGATGTTCGCGTGAGGCGTCCCTGCTCTCACCTTCCCGCGCGGCGGTGGGAAGTAAAAGCTGTCACCGCCCCTCGAGAGGATTAAGCAGGAACACGGGCTGAGGTGCCGCGAGACCGAGCTCGCCCCACGTAAAGGTGAGCTCCAGCGGCCGGGGCGCGGCGCGGCAGACGTCGAGCTTGCGGCGCCCGAAGGCGACCTGCGCCGCGCTTCCCTTGCGCTCCACGAATACTGAAAAGTCCGCCTTGCTGGTGCAGCCGTTGGAGGTGACGGTGATGGTCAGCGCCTCGCCGCCGGCGCGGGCGGCGATCAGGGGCTCCAGCTCCTCGAACGGAGCGTCGGCCGGCGCCGCGGCCGGCGCAGGCACGCTCGCGCAGCCGCCCAGCAGGGCGAGGCCGGCCAGCAACAGGAATCGGCGGTTCATCGGCCCACGGGGCCACAGCGGCCGCACATTGTGAACC
>JAQVDF010000443.1 GCA_028698405.1 Phenylobacterium sp.
GACCAGGCCGGCGCGGGCGACGTCGCGTTGAAGCGTGGCAAGGGCCGCCATTCGAACGGCCGGGGATTCCGTTCCGCCGCGGATCTCCCGCTCGAACTTCAGCGAACCCAGCAGCGCGCCCAGCCAACGGCAGGCCTCCCGCTTGTTGGCCGCGCCGATGACGTTCTCCACCAGCCAGATCATCGCTTTGGCCTCCTGCAGGGCCGTGCGGTCGGTGCCCAGGTAGCTCTCGACGAAGTCGCTGGTGACCAGCATGCGCGATCGGTTGGTGAAGGCGGCCAACACCTCCTCGACGGGAACCAGCGTGCCTGAGGCGGCGGTCAGGGCCATGGCCAGGCCGCGCAGCACCTCGATCTCGTCCTCGGCGCTGTCGGGCCTCAGGCGCCGGGGGCCGTTCAGTTCGCGCAGCACGCGCCTGGCCAGCGCCCGGCGGACGTGCTCGAAATCCTCGATGGTCAGCCAGCGGGCCAGTCGTTCGCCGGTCGGAGACAGGGTCGGCATCATCTCGCGCAGCCGCTTGTCGCTGCGCATCAGGGTCTCGACCGCCTCGAGGGCGCTCATCCGGGTCATGGCGCTGAGCCGCGCGCCCAGGTCCAGGTCGCGTCCGACGATGTCGTCCAGCGCCGCACTGAAGCCGAGGATCTCGGCCAGCGGCTGTTCGATGACGAACAGGGCGAGCGCCCGGGGCGGCCCGGCGGCGGGCGCTGCGTCGGCCAGATCCAGCAGGCGCGCAACCTTCTCCGTCCAGCTCGCGCAGTCGCCCAACTGGCCCGCCACGGCCGCGCCCAGCAGGTAGGCGCGCTCGGGAACGCCAGAGAGCCGCTCCGCGAGGGCGGCGAACGGCTCCTTGTGCAGAGTCGGCAGCGCGCCCTTGCGATGGTCCTTCATCAGTCGCTCGATGGTCCGCTCGGCCAGCGACTGGAAGGTGCGGACCATCTCGTGCACCGAGACGTCGCGCGCGTGCGCCTCGGGCAAGGCGATCTTCTGGATGGCGTGCTGGAACTCGACGCCCGAGGCCTCCAGCCGCTCGACGAGTTCCGGCCGGTGAAGCAATTCGAACGGGGTCGCCCGCTGGCGCGCCAGCCAGTCCTCGAGCAGCCTCCCGATGCGTTCGCGCGAGTGGGCGTGATAGAGGTCGTCCGGCGAGACGCACAGGGGCTCGACCTCTTCGCGAACAGGCCGGGGCTTGGGCCGGTCGGGCTCGCCCTTCTGCAGGATGACGATGGTGCGGAACTCGCGGGTTTCCGCGTCGAGCGTCTCCTTGGTGACCTTGACGCTGGCAGCCTTTTTCTTCGCGAGCCGCTCCTCGGCCGCGGCGATCGCCTGCGCCCGGTCCTCGGTGGCGAAATCAAGCGTCCAGTCGCCGCCGGCCCGCTTGATGAAGACTTCGTAGTGGACCTGCCCGCGCATGTCGGTGGCTCTCTCCCGGAACGCAGGTTTGTCCGAACAAGCTTAACCCTGAGTTGACCCAATTTGCGGCGCCCCATTGAGGCCACGGTGCAGGACCAGTAGCTTGCTCCCCCGATCACACGAGGAGTGATTAGAACGCATGGCCAAGATCACCTTGGTCGACGACGATGAGAACATCGTCACGTCCGTCAGTCTGGCCCTCGAAAGCCACGGCCATTCCGTCAAGGCCTACTACGACGGCGCCTCCGGTCTGGCCGCCCTCGAGAAGGAGCCGCCGGACCTGGCGATCCTCGACGTGAAGATGCCGCGCATGGACGGGATGGAGGTGCTGCGCCGCCTACGCCGGACGTCCAACGTGCCGGTCATCATCCTGACCTCCAAGGACGAGGAGATCGACGAGATCCTCGGCTTCAACCTCGGCGCCGACGACTACGTCCACAAGCCGTTCAGCCAGCGCCTGCTGATCGAGCGGGTTAAGGCCGTGCTGCGCCGGTCCGGCGCGGAGGAGGAGGCCGGCCCCGCCGCCGAGGCCGAGGCCCAGGCGCGCGCCATCAAGCGGGGCAAGCTGACGCTCGACCCGGCCCGCCACGACTGCCTGTGGGAGGGCAAGCCGGTGAAGCTGACCGTCACCGAGTTCCTGCTGCTGCAGTCGCTGGCGCAAAGGCCCGGCTTCGTGAAGAGCCGCGACAACCTGATGGACGCCGCCTACGAGGACCAGGTCTACGTCGACGACCGGACCATCGACAGCCACATCAAGCGGATGCGCAAGAAGTTCCGCGAGGTCGACCCGGAGTTCGACGCGATCGAAACCCTCTATGGCGTCGGCTACCGCTACCGCGAATCCTGAGCGCGAGCCCAAGGAGCCGAAGGAGCCCAAGCTGCGCTGGTGGCTCCCTGGCTCCAAGCTCGGCCGGCTGATCATCGCCCTGAATGTGCTGGGCCTGGCGGTGCTGGTCGCCGGCGCGCTGGTGCTGAACGAGCTGCGCCGGGGGCTGGTCAACGCCCGCATCGACAGCCTGACCACGCAGGGCGAGCTGATCGTCACCATCATCGACCAGGCCGCGACGGTGGGCGAGCCCGAGCCGGCGATGGACGCGACCTACGCCTCCGAGATCCTCAAGCTGCTGTCCAATCCGCGCTCGCAGAGGGCCCGGCTGTTCGACTCCCAGGGCAACCTGATCGCCGACTCCTATGTCGTCGCCGACCGGGTGGAGTGGCGGGTGCTGCCGCCGGCCCGGCCCCGCGAGGAGGCGGGCGAGGG
>JAQVDF010000444.1 GCA_028698405.1 Phenylobacterium sp.
CATGCATCGCAGCGAGCCGAACAGCTCCGAACGCGTGCGCTGGACGCTCCAGTTCCGCTACTTCTCGGCCTCGGAAGCCGTCGCCTCCCGTCTCGACCGCGCCGCGCTGGAGCACGGCTGAGGCGCTCAGTGCAGTGTTCGGGCGGGAAGGGGGCCGGTGGCGGTCAGCTCCTGCAGGATCTCGGTGCGGCGGGCGGCGAGGCGGGCCCCGAGATCGTAGAGGTCGAGGTCGCAGGCGCGCACCTTGGGGAAGAACTCGCTCTCCTCCTCGGCGACGTGGGCCTGGATCGCGGCCGAGAGGGAGAGGATCAGGTCCTCCTCCTCGGAGCTCGCCGCGCCGGCCTCGACGATGCGGTCGATCAGTTCGCGGGCCTCGTCGTGCTCGCGTTCGGCCTCATCCACCATCCCCTTGTCGGCGAGGGCCTTTTTGGCCGCCGGATAAAGGATCTCCTCCTCGGCCTGCATGTGGGCGATCAGGGCGGTGCAGATGCGCACCGCCCAGGCCTCCTTGTATCCGGGGTCCGTCTCGAACCGGTAGGCGTCGAACCAGCCCATCACCAGCCGGTGGTCCTCCTCCAGCAGGCGGGTGACGTCGGGCGCCACCTTCTGGCCGGCCTTGGCGTATTCGGACGGCGTCGCCGGATCGCCGCGCATGCGGTTCAACACATCCTTGGCGGGGGACTTGAGGTCCCCCGCCATGTGGCTCATCGCCGCCTTCAGGCGCTCGAACATGATGGGCTCCCTCAGGCGTGCAGGCCGGGATGGCGGTCGGAGTAGCCGCGGGTGCGGCCGTCGCCACCCAGCCTGAGGCCCTCGACCGGATTGTCGCCTTCCGTCTCCAGCCGGTAGTCGCGGCCGTTGGCCTGGCGGTTCATGTCGATCACCTCTTCGCTCGGCGTCCCGCCGGCGTTCACCTGGCTGTTGTAGGCGAAGTAGCGGTCGTCCTGCGGCAGGCTGGAGACCGGCACGAAATCGCTGTCCCTGGAGGTCAGTTGCACCTGGCTGTCGAGCACCTGGCGCACCCAGTGCTTGTTCTCTTCGAAGGTCATCACGTGGTCGAGCGACTTGGGCAGCAGGGCCTCGGGGTCGCGCCGCTCCACCTCGCGCATCAGCTCGGCGGCGATGTGCAGGTGCTCGATCTCGAACGCCAGGTGGGTCTCGTAGAGCTGCTTCACCCGCGGATCGGGCTCGGTCTGCATGAACGAGTAATAGATCCAGCACTCGTTCAGTTCGTGGAACAGCAGGTTCTCGATCCAGGTCGCCGACGGGTCGAGGATGCTCTCGTAGTGGCTGACGTGCTGCTCCTCGATCATGCCGATCTCGGCATAGAGGCCCCGGGCGATCGGCTCGATGAACCGGTTCCCGATGGTCATGTAGTAGTTCATCGTCTGCTGCTCGGCGGACATCACCGTCAGCGCGTTGAGGATCGACTGCGGGTCGGAGGCGACCGCGGTCATCGGACGGCGGATCTCGTCGGCCGGGTGGCGGTGCTCGAAGATGGTCGGCCGCCCGGGCGTGATCTCGGTCAGGTCGCCGACGATCCAGTTGGCGTGCTTGCCCTCCAGCAGCTCGTAGAGGTTCGAGTAGCGGTAGAGGTGGTCGAAGTCCTCCAGCACGCCGAACTCGTAGACCTGGCGCAGGTAGGGATCGGGCTCGTGGCGGGCGATCCAGGCGGTCAGGTCCACCGCCACCTGCTCGTAGCCGATGGTCAGCTCCAGCGTTGTTTCGTCGCCCGGGATCAGCCAGTTGTTCGCCTTCTGCTGCTGGGCCTCGACCCGGCGGACCATGGCCAGGCGGCGCTTGATGTCGGGGTCGAGCGTGTGGCGCGCATGTTGTGCGAGAACATGACCGCCTCGACCTCGATGCCGTTGGCCACGATGCCCCGGCAGCGGCTGAACGGGTGGACGTCCTCCTTGCGGTAGGGCGCGACATTGAGTTCGGACCAGTTGCGCAACTGGCGATCGAGCGGGATTCCCCGCTCCTGCAGGGGATTGAAGGACATGGCGGCTCCGATGAAACGACGCCCTGTCCAACATGTCGGCGCTGGGGCCTGTTCCCGCTCCCCGGCCCGAAATTCCAGCTAGATCAACGGCTCAGCTTCGGCGACGGGGCCGAAGGTCTCGGCGAAGGCGGCCTTCAGCGCCGCGTCAGCCTCGTCCATGGTCACCGGCGGCCCGAGATCCACGAGGCTGGTGACGCCGTGCTCGGCGATGCCGCACGGCACGATGCCGGAGAAGTGGCCGAGGTCGGGCTCGACGTTCAGCGCGATGCCGTGGAAGGAGACCCAGCGGCGGATCTTCACCCCGATGGCGGCGATCTTGTCCTCGCGCGGCGGAAAGCCCGGCGCGCGGCGCTCCACCCAGATGCCGACCCGGCCCTCGCGGATCTGGCCCTCGACGTTGAAGCGGGAGAGGGCGGCGATCAGCCAGGCCTCCAGGGCCGCGACGAAGGCCCGTACGTCTTTTTTCCGGGCGGCGAGGTCCAGCATCACATAGGCCACCCGTTGGCCGGGGCCGTGATAGGTGAACTGGACCCCGCGGCCGGTCTGGAACACCGGGAAGCGGTCGGGATCGATCAGGTCGGACGGCTTGGAGGAAACCCCGGCGGTGTAAAGCGGCGGGTGTTCGAGCAGCCAGACGAGCTCGACCGCGCGCCCCT
>JAQVDF010000445.1 GCA_028698405.1 Phenylobacterium sp.
AGCACCGCCACGTCGGCCCGCGCCTTCTCGCGCATGGCCCGATCCTGGCTCGGCAGGACGTTGATCATCACCACCGTGGCCAACAGGCCGATGATCACCACCACCACCATGACTTCGACCAGGGTGAAGCCGGCTTCGGCATGCGGACGGCGGGGCTTCAGGCGCAGGGCAAGGTCGGTCATCGGAACGCCAGTGTGTTGATCTGCAGGATGGGAAGGAGGATCTACAGGACGATCAGGGTCACCACCGCGCCCATCACGACGATGATCGCCGGTTCGAGCAGGCTGAGCGCGGTGGCGACGAAGGCGGCGACCTCGCGCTCGAGATAGTCGGCGGCGCGGGCCAGCATCGGCTCGACCCGGCCGCTGCTCTCGCCGCTGGCGGCCATGTAGACCAACAGCGGCGGGAAGACCTCGACGCGCCGCATGGCGGCCGACAGGCTGCCGCCTTCGCGGATGGTCGTCGCCATCGCCTCGGTGGCGCGGCGCAGCACAGTGTTGGTGATCGTCGGCGCGGTCAGCAGCAAGCCTTCGAGCACCGGCAGGCCGCCGGCGATCATCGTCGCCAGGGTGCGGGCCAGCCGCGCCGCATGCTGGTCGCGGACCAGCCGCCCGGCGACCGGCGCCTTCAGGACAGCGGCGTCGATGCGCAGGCGGAACCCTGGCCGGCGCATCGCGAACACGAATGCGCCGGCGCCCACCGCCAGCAGCAGGGCGATCAGCCCGCCGAAATCCCTCAGCCCGGTGGACAGGAAGATGATCACGCGGGTCAGCCACGGCAGCTGCTGGCCCATGGAGTCGAACTGCTCGACCACCTTCGGCACGACGAAGGCCATCAGGGCGGCGATCACCGTCAGGGCGGTGAGGGTCAGCGCGGCGGGGTAGATCAGCGCGGTCAGCAAGCGACTACGCGCCTGCTCCTCGCTCTCCAGCAGGTCGGCCAGCCGCTCCAGGATCGTCGGCAACGTCCCGGAGCTTTCGCCGGCCGCGACCATCGCCCGGTAGAGCGGCGGAAAGGCCGTTCCCTGGCGACGCATGGCTTCGGACAGGCGGTAGCCCTCCAGCACCCCGGCATGGACGCCCGCCAGGGCCCGTCGCAGCGCCGGGCGTTCGGCCTGCAGCGACAGGGTTCGCAGCGCTTCTTCCAGAGGCGCCACCGCCACCAGCGTGGCGAGCTGACGGGTGAACAGGGCCAGCTGCTTGACGCCAAGGCGCTCGGGCAGAAGGCGCAGCCGGGGCGCGTCTGCGCTCGCCGCCTCGGCCGCGGGCGCCAGCCGCACGGGCGCCAGACGCCGGGCGTGGAGCTTCTTGCGCGCGGCCCGCTCGCTGGCCGCGCCGACCACGCCGCTGCGCGTGCGCCCGCCCCGGTCCAGGGCGACATACTCAAACGACGCCATCAACCTGCGTCTCCTGACGGGTCACGCGGATCGCCTCCTCGAGGGTGGTGATCCCATCGGCGACGCAGCGGCGGGCCGCCTCCGACAGCCGGCCGCCCCGCTCGAAGGCCGCCGCGGCGATCGCGTCCTCGCCGGCATCCTCGGCGATCAGGCGCCGGATCCGTTCGTCCACCCGGACGGCCTCGTAGACGCCAAGCCGGCCGACGTAGCCGGTCTGGTTGCAACGGGGGCAGCCGCCGGCCCGGAACAGCCGGTGGCCGCAGGGCAGGCCGACGAGGCTGGCCGCGTTGGCGTCGGCCGGTTGCGGCCGCCGGCAGTCCGGGCAGAGCCGGCGGACCAGACGCTGGGCCAGCACCAGCCGCACCGTGGAGGCCAGGAGGAAGGGTTCGACGCCCATGTCGCGCAACCGGGTCACCGCGCCGGCGGCGTCGTTGGTGTGCACGGTCGACATCACGAGGTGCCCGGTGAGGCTGGCCTGCACGGCGATCTGGGCGGTCTCCACGTCGCGGATCTCGCCGACCATGACGACGTCGGGGTCCTGGCGCAGGATGGCCCGCAGGCCGGCGGCGAAGGTCATCCCGACCTTCGAATTGACCTGGGTCTGGCCGATGCCGGCGATGGCGTACTCGACCGGATCCTCGATGGTCAGGATGTTGCGGCTGGCGTCGTTCAGCAGCGACAGTCCTGCGTACAGCGTGGTGGTCTTACCCGAACCGGTCGGGCCGGTGACCAGCACGATGCCGTTGGGCTCGGCGAGCGCGCCGCGGAACAATTGCAGCGTCTCCGGGGTCATGCCGAGCTGCTCCAGGCGCAACCCGGCCTGGGCCTGGTCAAGGATCCGCATCACCACCCGCTCGCCGGCCCGCGCCGGAAGCGTCGAGACCCGCACGTCCAGGGCCCGCCCGCCGAGCGACAGCGAGATCCGGACATCCTGTGGCAGCCGCTTTTCGGCGATGTCCAGCCGCGCCATCACCTTGACGCGCGAGACCAGCAGCGGCGCCAGCCGCTGCGACAGGCTCAGCACCTCGCGCATCACGCCGTCGACACGCAGCCGCACGACCAGCGCCTGCTCGAACGGCTCGATGTGCACGTCGGAGGCGCCCAGCCGCACCGCCTCGGCGATCAGGCCGTTGATCAGCCGGATGATCGGGGCGTCGTCCTGGGTCTCCAGCAGAGCGGTCGCCACGGGGATGTCCTCGACCAGCCCCTCCAGGCCACCGGCCAGGTCAAGCTCCTCGCCCGAGCCGGCGAGGCCCTCCC
>JAQVDF010000022.1 GCA_028698405.1 Phenylobacterium sp.
GGCGACGGCCGCACCCGCTATGTCGTCCGCGCCCGCCACTGGACGGTCGAGGCCCGCAAACAGCACGAGGAGATGGGCTTCCACGAAGGCTGGGGCGTCTGCGCCGACCAGCTCGCGGAGCTGGCGAAGACGCTGTAAGGGCCGCGCCTTCCTTACCGTGAATGGAGCAGGCTTGCGGCTGCGCGCTTCGCCGCTTTGCGCCGGGAGCCCCGAGACCCTAGTTAAGCGACGTGCTGCAGCCCGACCGTCCAGAGAACCGATTCGACCTGTCCACGCCCGGCGGGCGGGTGCGGACCTATCTCGACTATCTGTGGAACGACCACGCCTACCTTAGGCTGGGCTTCTCCAACGCCCATTGGATCAGCGAGGAGCTGGTGCGCACGAACCAGCCCTGGCCGCACCAGCTGGCGGCCTGGAAGCGGCGCGGCATCAAGACGGTGGTCAACCTGCGCGGCGGCTTCGACGCCAGCTTCCATGCGCTCGAGAAGGACGCCTGCGCGAAGCACGGGCTGACGATGGTGGACTTCACCATCACCTCGCGCGAGACGCCGAGCCGCGAGCGCGTACTGGGCGCCAAGCGGCTGTTCGAGACCGTCGAGTACCCGGCCCTGATGCACTGCAAGTCCGGCGCGGACCGGGCCGGCATCATGAGCGTCTTCTACATGCACTTCCGCAAGGGGAAGACGATCCGGGAGGCGATGGACCAGCTGCACCTGCGCTATCTGCACGTGCGCCACGGCAAGACCGGCGTGCTCGACTACACCTTCGAGCGCTACCTCGCCGAGGGCGAGCCGGCCGGCATGAGTTTCCTCGAGTGGGTCGAGAGCCCGATGTACGACCCCGCCGGGATCAAGGCCGACTTCCGCGCCCAGTGGTGGGGCACCCTGATGACCGAGCGCTTCCTGAAGCGGGAGTATAGGCTTTCAGGTAGGGGAGCGCAGCGGAACCAGCGGCTTCACCGCCCATTGCCCAGCCATGAGGCTCGCTCCCGTCCTCGCCCTTGTTCTCACCGCCTGCGGGCCGCTGCCGGGCGCGGAGCCGCCGCCGATCCGCCCGGGGTTGTCGGACACGGTGGAGGAGGCGCTCTGCCAGCTGGGCTTCACCGCCGTGCCGATGGACGAGCTGCGCACCGGCCACCACCTGGTTGAGGTGACGCTGAACGGGCGGCCGGCCACGTTCGTGGTCGATACCGGGGCCAACGTGACGGTGCTCGACGCACCTGAGGCGGAAGCATTCGGGCTGGCGCCGCGGCTCGGCATGCGGGGCGCGGCGATCGGCCTCGGCGGTTCGACCGGCGCGCGGCTGTGGAGCCTGCAGGAGCTGCGCATCGGCGAGGTGCCGGTGCGGCAGCGGACGATCGTCACCACCGACCTGTCGCAGGTCACCGGCGCGCTCAGCCGGGTATCCAACCGTCAGATCCTGGGCATCGTCGGCCAGGACGTGCTGAAGGCCCACCAGGCCGTGATCGACGTGGCGGGGCCGACGCTGCACCTGCTCGAGGCCGACAAGACGCCGGCGCGCGGGTCAGGCGAGGGGTGCTAGCACTCGTCGGCGGCTTCCTCGGCGTCCGGGTCCAGCAGCTTGTGGGCGTGGATGATGAAGTAGCGCACAAGCGCGTTGTCCACCGTCGCCTGGGCCTTGGACCGCCAGGCGGCCTTGGCCGCCTCGTAGGAGGGGAAGGCCCCGACGATGTCGACCTTGGTGAGGTCCTTGAAGATGTTGTTCTCCAGGTCCGACAGTTCGCCGCCGATGACCAGGTGGAGCAGCTGTTTATCAGGCATGGGAGTCCCGATCAGATTCGTTTGGCTCGCGATATGGCCGCGTCGCGCCGCAGGTCAACGCCCGCAGCATCGCAGGGGGCCATTTCACCGGCCGGCGATGGCCAAAGCGTCAACGAGGATCGACGGGGCGTTCGAGGCGCCTCGAATTTCCAGGTCCGAACCGGGGATCAGCCGCCCGTAGATGTCGACGAGGTTGCCGGCGACGGTGATCTCGGTCACCGGATAGGCGATCTCCCCGCCCTCGAACCAGAAGCCCGAGCAGCCGACCGACCAGTCGCCGGTGTTGCCGTTCAGCGAGGGGCCGAACATCGAGGTGACCAGGAGGCCCGAGCCGGCGTCGGCCATCAGCTCTTCGCGGCTCTTCTCGCCCGGCTGCAGGGTCAGGTTGTTGACGCTCACCCCCGGCGGGCCGGCCAGGCCTCGCGAGGCGTGACCGGTGGACTTGAGGCCCAGCTGCCGCGCCGAGGCCGAGTTCAGCAGCCAGGTGGTCAGCACGCCGTCATCGATCAGCGCCTGGGGCCGGTTGCCCACCCCCTCGTCGTCGAACGGGCTGGAGCCGAGGCCGCGGACGCGGTGCGGGTCGTCGGTGATCGCAATCCCCTTGGCGAACAGCTGCTGGCCGAGCTTGTCCTTCAGGAAGGAGGTGCCGCGGGCGATCGAGGGGCCGGCGATGGCGCCGATCAAGGGGCCGAGCAGCGAGGCGGCGAGCCGGTTCTCGAAGATCACCGGGGCGGAGGTGGAGGCGATCTTGTGCGCGCCCAGCCGCATGGCCGCGCGGCGGCCGGCTTCGGCGCCGATGGTCTCGGGGGCGGGCAGGTCCGACTGCCAGCGGGCCGAGCGCCAGTCGTGGCCGTTCTCCATGCCGCCCTCGTCGGCGGCGATGGCCGAGGCGCCGATCGAGAAGCCCGAGGCGCGGTGCAGACCGGAGAACCCGCCGCTGGTCACCAGCCGCCAGGTCGAGCTCGACCAGGAAGCCGAGGCCCCGTCGGAGTTGGTCACCTTCTCCACCGCCCGGGCGGCGTCCTCGGCGGCGCGGGCGCGCGCCTCCATCGTCTCGGGGGAGGGCTCGGTGGGATCGTAGAGGTCGAGCTCCGGCAGCGGGCCGCGGGCCAGCAGCTCGGGGTCGGCCAGACCGGCGTAGGGATCCTCCGGGGCGAGCTTCGCCATCGCCACGGCGCGCTCGACGAGCTTGGCGCGGGCTTCGGGCGAGATGTCGGAGCCGGAGACGGTGGCCTGCCGCTTGCCGACGAAGACCCGGAGGCCGAGGTCTCGGGCCTCTTCGCGCTCCACCTCCTCCAGTTCGCCCAGCCGCACGGTGACGGACATGGCGTTGCGCTCGGCCCCGACGGCCTCGGCCGCGTCGGCGCCGGCCTTCAGGGCCTGGGAGATGAGGTCGCTCAGCAGGTTTTCATCCATGCCTGCCATATGGCCGCGGGCGCAGGTCCCGGCAAGCTCAGGCGACGGCGTAGACCAGCAGGGTGGAGGCGACGAACACGTAGGCGAGCCAGGTCAGGCTGGCGCCGATCGATCTCGGCCAGGAGGTCTCGCCGGTGCGCGACAGGCCGACTGCGTGGATCACGCGCCCGGCGAAAAGCGAGGCCCCGCCGATGTGCACCGCCAGCGCCGGCGCGCCGGCCAGCGCCAGCACGCCGAGTCCGACCAGCCCGGCCGGCACGTATTCGCTGGCGTTGCCGAACGCCCGGATCGCCTGGGCCAGCTCCGGCACGCCGCCGTCGCCCAGCGCCACGTGATGCTTCTGGCGCTGACGCACCACCAGCACCGACAGGACCAGCAGCAGGATGAGGTGCAACCCCGTCCACAGCGCCGCGGCGGCGGCGCCCGTTCCTGGTTGCATCTGCACCCTCCTCCTACTGCGCTCCCCCGAAGGAGAGGACGTCAGTCCGGCAGCCCGAGCTTCGCCCACTTTTCCGTCACCGCCGCCACGATGTCGGGATCCATAGCCAGCAGGCGGCCCCATTCGCGGTGAGTTTCCGGGGGCAGCTTGTTGGTGGCGTCGAGACCGATCTTGGAGCCCAGGCCCGACTCCGGCGAGGCGAAGTCCAGGTAGTCGATGGGCGTGTTCTCGACGACGGTGATGTCGCGGGCGGGGTCCATGCGGGTCGAGACGGCCCACATCACGTCCTTCCAGTCGCGGGCGTTCACGTCGTCGTCCACGACGATCACCCACTTGGTGTACATGAACTGCCGAAGGTAGCTCCAGACGCCCATCATCACGCGCTTGGCGTGGCCGGGGTAGGCCTTCTTCATCGACACCACGGCGATCCGGTAGCTGCAGCCCTCGGGCGGTAGCCAGAAGTCGACGATCTCCGGGAACTGCTGGCGGATCAGCGGGATGAACACCTCGTTCAGCGCCTCGCCGAGGACCGAGGGCTCGTCGGGCGGCCGGCCGGTGAAGGTGGTCAGGTAGATGGGATCGCGCCGCATGGTGATGGCGCTGACCTGGAAGACCGGGAACTTCTCGACCGAGTTGTAGTAGCCGGTGTGGTCGCCGTAGGGGCCCTCGTCGGCGTAGTCGTCGAGCAGCACGTGACCCTCGATGACGATCTCCGCCTGGGCCGGCACCAGCAGCGGCACGGTCTTGGCCGGCACGAGGTCGAGCTTGGCGCCGCGCATCAGGCCGGCGAACTGGTACTCCGACAGCGTCTCCGGCACCGGGGTCACGGCCGCCAGGATGGTCCCGGGGTCGGCGCCGATCACCGCGCAGGCCGGCAGCGGTTCGGGTTTGCCGGCCGCCTTCCAGCGTCGGTGGTGCTGGGCTCCGCCGCGGTGGGCCAGCCAGCGCATGATGGTGCGGTCCTTGCCCAGCACCTGCATGCGGTAGATGCCGAGGTTGTAGTCGTCCTCGCGGGCGTCCCCGGGGCCCTTGGTGACGACCAGCGGCCAGGTGATCAGCGGCGCCGGCTCTCCCGGCCAGCAGGTCTGGATCGGCAATTTCGAGAGGTCGATGTCCTCTCCGGTCAGCACCACCTCCTGCACCGGCGCCTTCTTCACCGTCTGCGGGCGCATGGACATCACCGTCTTGGCGAGCGGCAGCATGTCCCAGGCGTCCTTCAGTCCGCGCGGCGGCTCGGGAGCCCGCAGGAAGGCGAGCAACTCGCCGACCTCGCGCAGGTCGGCGGCGGTGGTCCGCTCGCGGCCCTCAAGTGTCACTCCCATGGCCACGCGCTTGACGGTCCCGAACAGGTTCACCAGCGCCGGCATGTCGGCGATCTGGCCATCGGCGCGGATCGGCCTTTCGAACAGCACGGCCGGCCCGCCGCGGGCCAGCAGGCGCCGCTGAATCTCGGTCATCTCCAGGACCGACGACACCGGCTCGGACACACGCACCAGCTCGCCGGCCGCCTCCAGCTTGTCGATGAATTCCCGAAGGGAGCGGTAGGCCATGGGGTCTCCTGCGCCTGGACAGCCAAGCCTCTAGGCGCGCTCGCCGCGCCTGTCACCTCTTGCGGGCGCCGGCCCGCGGGGCTTTAGTCTCGCCCGATGAAGCGTCTCGACCTCGACGATCTGCCGCCCAAGGTCGCTCAGCTGCTGAGCGAAGTGGAAGAGGGCGAAGAACTGTTGCTCGTCCAGCACGGCCTGGTGGTCGCCCGGCTGGTCGGCGCGCCCGCCCCCAGGGACGAGGGGGTGGAAGACGAGCCCGTCGAGCCCGAAATGCGGACCCGCGAGATCTTCGAACAGTTCCGCTCGCTGATGGAAGACGACTTCTAGCCGGCGCCGCCGCCGGCCAGGTCGGCCTCCCAGCCCCCCAGCACGCCCAGTTCGCCGAGGTTGGCGAACATCCGGAACAGGCTGAGCGCCGAGGCGCGGTAGGCCTCCATCAGGTCGGGCCTCGCGAGCGTCTGGCCGATGATGAGGTAGCCCTGCCCCGACCGCGTGCAGCGGCCCTCGGCCTCGAGCTGGGCGAGGCGCCGTCGGGTCTGTTCGTAGGGAACCTTCAAGCGGTCGGCGATGGCGCGTATCGTAGCGGGGACCCGCAGGTCGTCGGGGACGAATCCCGCGGCGTCCACCCCGTCGAGGTGGTCCGGCAGGCTCCTGGTGTTGATGTCGAACACCGCGATCAGGGTCAGGCCTTCCAGCAGGTTGCCGGAGATGCCCACGAGCGGCTCGGCCAACCGCAGTACGAAGTCGGACGAGATTCTGGCCACCGCCCGCACCGGCGGCGTCTCGGGCGGCGGGTGCTCGGCGGGCGGCGGCAGGATGTTGTTGCGCCGCAGCCGAAGGTAGAGCGCCTTCACCGCCTGTTCGTTGACCGCCAGCATGTCCAGGTGATCGGGGCTGGACAGGACGCGCTGCGGCGTGACCAGCCCGCGGGGGGTGATCTCGCACACGCCGCGGGCGGCCATCTGCTGCACCCGCCGCCGAACGGTCTCGAACGGCAGCCGCAGCGAGGCGGCCACGGCGTTGATGCTGATCGGACGGCGCAGCTCGTCGGGCGGGGTGTCAGAGGCGCCGGCGTAGCGCCGCTGCAGCGCTGGGTCGGCCATGATCGGGGCGACGTTGGCCTGCACCACGGCCAGCAGGATCAGGCTGTCGGTCAGGTCGCCCGCCCGGAAGAAGCCGGCCGCGTCGAGCAGGAACTGTATCGCCGCGCGCAGGGCGAGGCGCAGCTCGGGCAGGGAGAGCTCGCGGCCCGGGAGACCTCGCGGCTTAGGATTCACGCCTTGCTCCCAGCCCTTCCGTTCCCTTGCTCATTTCCGTCCCGATTCGCAGTTTTCAGTGTTCTGCGCGGGCTGGCGGGGTCTCGTCCAGCCTGGGAATGGCCGCCAGGCCAATGTGTTGCGACAAGGCACGGCGCGCGGTCTCGAAGGCGGGGCTGGCGACGCTGCGCCCGCACAGGTGCAGGCTGGTGGCGCTGAATTCCAGAAGATCCGAGCCCCGGTCGAGCTGGTCGAGCGCCCGCTCGTAGGGAGTGAGGCCGGCAGGGCTCTCCAGCAAGGGCTCGCGGATCACGTGGCCGGTGTCCAGTTCGGCGATGAAGCCGCGGAAGCCGCCGGCCTCGCCGGCGATGTCCATCTGACCGCAGACGTGGCGGCCATGCAGCATCAGGCTGCGGAACTGCACCTTGGCCGGATCGGCGGCGTAACGGGCGGCCAGGCGCTTGCCCTGCTCGAGACTGACGGGCGTGCAGGCGCCCAGCGTGAACGCCGCGGCGAGAAGTAGGAAGATACGCATCCCGGGTCGGCGGCCTCGAACGCACGCGGCGCAGCCCCATTCGCGCCTGATCGCGATCTAATAAGCATGGGTTTGCAGGGATGGTTACCGCCCCCTGCGACATGGCGGCGCAGCCCGGGCGCCCGATCCGGGCGACTGTCCGTCAAGCAGCGGGCAGCGAACCTTCCAGCTCCCGCGCCAGCTTCTTGGGCATCACCTTGCGCCATCGGCGTTCGAGGAAATTGCGCAGCGAGCCCGGGTCGACCGTCTCGATCCGCGCCAGCACGCTCGGATAGTCCTTGTAGTGCGGCGTGATGTGGAAGGTTTCCGGCGCGGCCTCCATCAGCATCTCGCGCTCGTCGAAGTCGACCTCGAGCAGCACCAGGCTGTCGTCCTCGGCGCGAATGCGGGTGAAGAACTTGCCCTTCACCTTGAAGGACGGCCGGCCGTAGGAGGTCCCTTCCTCGGCCCCGGGAAACGAGAGCACCAGCTTACGGACCTCGTCGTAGGTCATGGTCGCCTCCGCACGAGGCGATGATGCGCGCGCGGGGCGAGCCTGGAAAGCCCCTCGGACTGACCCGCCGAAGGAGGAGCTTCAGTAGGCGAGCGCCACGCCGTCCTTGCGCATCTCGCTGGCGGCGGCCCAGCGGCCGGGCCAGCGTTCGATGGCCTGATAGCCGCCGAAGCCGCCGTCGGAGGGGCCGAAGGCCCAACCGATGCGGGCGAGTTCGGCCCGGGTCTTCTCCGGCACGCCGGTTTCGAGCCTGAGCGTGCCGACCCCCTTCTGCGCCTCGCCGGTGGGCTCGGATGATCCCTCGTGATGCCAGCGGGGCGCATCGCCAGCCGCCTGCAGGTCGAGGCCGAAATCGACCATGTTGGAGATGATCTGCGCCTGGCCCTGGGGCTGCATGTCCCCGCCCATCACCCCGAACGCCAGCCAGGGCTCGCCGCCGCGGGTCGCAAAGCCGGGGATGATGGTCTGGAAGGGCCGTTTGCCGGGGGCGTAGAGGTTGGGGTGGCCGTCCTGAAGGGCGAACAGTTCGCCGCGGTCCTGGAGCATGAACCCCAGGCCGTCGGGCGACAGGCCCGAGCCCATGCCGCGGTAGTTGGACTGGATCAGGCTGACCATCATCCCGTCGGCGTCGGCCACGCAGAAGTAGGTGGTGTCGCCGCGGCTGGGCGCCTGGCCGGGATGGACGGGCGTCAGGATCCGGTCGGGACGGATCAGCCCGGCCCGCTCGCGCGCGTAGTCCTTGGAGATCAGCCAGTCGATCGGCGCGTCGTGGAATGCCGGATCGGCGTAGTGGCGGGCGCGGTCCTCGAAGGCCAGCCGCTTGGCCTCCACCGCGTGGTGGATGGCGGCCGCCGACTGGAAGCCCATCGCCTTCACGTCGAAGGTCTCCAGGATGTTGAGCAGCTGCAGCGTCGCCAGACCCTGGCTGTTGGGCGGCAGAGCCCAGACGTCCACGCCGCGATAGCTGGACGACCGAGGATCGACCCACTCCGACCGGTGCGCGGCGAGGTCGGCGCGGGTCATCCAGCCGCCGATGCGCCTGAAGTAGCGCTCGATGTCGCGGGCGATGTCGCCTTCGTAGAATTCGCGCGGGCCGCCATCGGCGATGCGGCGGTAGGTCGAGGCCAGGGCCGGATTCCTGAACAGCTCGCCCTCGCGCGGGGTGCGCCCCTCGCCGGCCCAGACCTTGTTGAAGTTCTCCACCTCCTCGATGCCGGCGCTCGGCCGGTTGAAGACGTCGAAGCTGCGGGCGAGGTAGTAGGCGACCGTCTGGGCCACCGGATGGCCCTCCTCGGCGTGGCGGATCGCCGGCGCGAACAGGTCCTTCCAGGCCAGCTTGCCGTAGCGGGCGTGCAGGTCGCCCCAGGCGCCGACCGCGCCCGGCACGCTGACCGAGATGGCTCCATGGGAGGGGATCAGCCCGTTCCTCGCACGGGACCGCACCGTGTCTAGCGACAGGCCCCGCGGGCTGCGGCCCGAGCCGTTCAGCCCCACCACCTTCCGCCGCCGGGGATCCCACAGCATGACGAAGGCGTCGCCGCCGATGCCGCAGGCGATGGGCTCGACCAGGCCCAGCACCGCGTTGGCCGCGATCGCCGCGTCCACCGCCGAGCCGCCGGCCCTGAGGATGTCGATGGCCGCCAGCGTGGCCAGCGGATGGGCCGTCGCCGCCGCCCCATGCAGCCCCCAGGCCGCGCTGCGGGTGGCGTAGGTGGCGCCGTCGATGCGGTCGCCGGGCCCCACGTCCGGCCGGTCGAGGTTGGGATTGCCCGCCCGGCTCTGGGCGAGCGCCGGCCCGGCCGCTGCGGCGGCGGGCAGAGCGGCGAGGAAGGTGCGGCGGCGCATGGGCGGGTCTCCGGCTACGGCCGGACCTTAGCCGACTTCGGAGAAGCGTCGAGGCGGCCGAGCCGTCAGGGCAGGGTCCAGACCGCCGTCTTCTTGACCTCCATGTCCTCCAGCTCGCGGGTGGTTGGGACCTGGTATTCGATCAGCTTCTCCAGCCGCTCGCGGGGGAAGTAGCTGCGCCCCGGGTCGCCGACCAGCACGCGGGCGCCGCCGGCCTTGGCGGCCATCAGCCAGTCCATCACCTGATCGGCGAGCGGGGCCTCGTAGCAGATGTCGCCGGCCAGGATCACTTCGACGTCGGGCGGCGGGGGACGATCCAGCAGGTTCTGCTCGGTCGTTGCGACCCGCACCCCGTTGGCGGTGGCGTTGAGCTGGGCGGCGGCGCCCGCAAAGGCGTCGATGTCGGCGCAGAGCACCTCGGCCGCGCCCGCGACCGCCGCGGCGACGCCGACGATCCCGGACCCGGAGGCGAAATCGATCACCCGCCGGCCGGCGACGACCTGCGGATTGTCCAGCACGTAGCGGGCCAGGGCCTGGCCGCCGGCCCAGGCGAAGGCCCAGAACGGCGGCGGCAGGCCGATCTGCTCCAGCGCCTCCTCGGTCATCCGCCAGATGGGAGTGATCTCGTCGGCCAGGTGCAGTCTCAGTTCCGGCGTGTGCGGCGGCGCCTGCAGGGTGGTGTTTTCGAGGATGAAGGCGCGGCGGCCTTCCGGGGACGGATCGATCACGCCGCGGCGAGCGCCCGCTCTGGCTTGGACGAGGCCATAGCCAGCACCTTCAGATAGCCGAGCTGGACCTCCATCCGCCCGGTCACCCCTTGCGCCTTCAGGAGCCGGTGAGCCCTGGGCAGGCTGTAGCAGGGCAGGTGCATGAACATGTGGTGTTCGCAGTGATAGTTCACCCAGTAGGGCGCCAGCACCGCCCGCTCGATCAGGTTGGCCCGGGTGGTGCGGGCGTGACGCAGCGGGTCCGGCTCGTCCTTGGCGATGCAGGCGTGCTCGGCGATGTTGCGCAGGCGGGTGATCATCTGCAGCCAGGTGGCGGCGGGCAGCACCCACAGCGCCGGCCACACCCACCAGAAGCCGAACGGCGCGAACACCGCCGTGGTGACCAGGCCGCCGATGAGGAAGCGGCGCTTGCGCTTCAGCTCGCGAGCGAGGATCGGCCAGACCGGCTCGCCCGGCTTGCGCGCCTTCAGCTCCGCAGCGACCTGCCCCCAGCGCATCTTCAGCCAGGTCTGGCCGGTCAGGTCGCGCAGGATCTTGCGGCGCAGCGAGCGGCGGGTGATCGGGAAGGGCGCCGAGAGCACCAGGTCAGGGTCCTCGGACTGCTGGGCGTACTTGTGGTGCTGCAGATGGTAGGGGCGATACTTCTTCAGCCCCCCGGCGGTCAGGTGCTCGCCCACCCAGTCGTTGAGCTTCAGGTTGCGGCAAAGGGCGCCGTGGGCGGCGTCGTGCATCAGGATGGCCAGACCCAGCTGGCGGCCGCCGATGATCATCACCGCCAGCGGGATGGTGATCGGCCAGACCATGGCCATCGCCACCGCCAGCCCGATGACGCCCCAGGCGTGGGCGATCAGCGCCAGCCCCTTGAGGTCCGAGCGCGCGGTCAGGCGCGCCCACTGCTCGGGGGCGAAGAAGGTCTTGGGATCGACGCGGGCGGCGACAGCCATGGGGTCAATCTAGCCCAAGGCCTCGCCCGGGGACAGAATGACGGGGTGTCAGGTTCGGCGCCGAGGTGAGGTCAGGGCCGCCAGCCGCCTGCGCAGACGGCGACGAAGAGAATGAATCCGGCCAGTGCGTTGGACTTGAACAGAGCAAGCGCGCGACCGGTGTCGGAGAGGTCGAGGCGCTGGGCCTGGCGCGAGAGGTGGAGCGCGAACAGGGCCGCTGGCGGCCAGAACAGGGGTCCCAGACCGGCAGTGTAGGCGGCGGCCAGGGCAAGGAAGGTCGCCGCCGCGTAGAAGCCGAGCACCGCCCTGGGGGCCGCATC
>JAQVDF010000446.1 GCA_028698405.1 Phenylobacterium sp.
GTGCTGGAGGTGCTGCAGAAGAAGAAGGCGCTGAAGGACGCCAAGGTCCAGCGGGTGGTGTTCAACGCCATCACCAAGAGCGCCGTGACCGAGGCGATGGCCAACCCGCGCGACCTCGACATGGAGCTGGTCGACGCCTACCTGGCGCGCCGAGCGCTGGACTACCTGGTCGGCTTCACCCTCTCGCCGGTGCTGTGGCGCAAGCTGCCGGGCTCGCGCTCGGCCGGCCGCGTGCAGTCGGTGGCCCTGCGCCTGATCGTCGACCGCGAGGTCGAGATCGAGAACTTCAAGACCCAGGAATACTGGACCGTCGACGCCGACGTCAGCGCCGGCGCCGCCCCCTTCACCGCCCGCCTGGTGAAGCACCAGGGCAAGCGTCTGACCAAGTTCGACCTCGGAAACGAGGCCTCCGCCCTGGCAGCCAAGGCCGCGGTGGAGGCGGCCCAGTTCAAGGTCGTCTCGGTCGAGAAGAAGCCGGCCCGGCGCAGCCCGCCGCCGCCCTTCACCACCTCGACCCTGCAGCAGGAGGCCGCCCGCAAGCTCGGCTTCTCCGCCCAGCGCACCATGCAGGCCGCCCAGCGGCTCTACGAGGGCGTGGACATCGGCGGCGAGACGGTCGGCCTGATCACCTACATGCGGACCGACGGCGTGCAGGCCGCGCCCGAGGCGCTCACCGAGGCCCGGCAGGTGATCGGCGGCCTCTACGGCAAGGAGTACGTCCCAGAGGCGCCGCGGCAGTACCGCACCAAGGCCAAGAACGCCCAGGAGGCGCACGAGGCGATCCGCCCGACATCGCTGGCCCGCAACCCCGGCTCGCTGCGGCTGGAGGGCGACCTCGCCCGCCTCTACGAGCTGATCTGGAAGCGGATGATCGCCTCGCAGATGGAGAGCGCCCGCATCGAGCGGACCACCGTCGAACTGGAGAGCGCCGACGGCCAGACCGGCCTTCGGGCCACCGGCCAGGTGGTGCTGTTCGACGGCTACCTCGCCGTCTACGAGGAGGGCCGCGACGATCCCGAGGACGAGGAAGGGGGCCGGCTGCCGCAGGTGCGCGAAGGCGCCGAGGCCCGCGTCCACGCCGCCCGCGCCGACCAGCATTTCACCGAACCGCCGCCGCGCTATTCCGAGGCCAGCCTGGTCAAGAAGATGGAGGAGCTCGGCATCGGCCGGCCTTCGACCTACGCCTCGATCCTGACCGTGCTGCGCGACCGCGCCTACGTGCGGATGGAGAAGAACCGCTTCGTGCCCGAGGACAAGGGCCGGCTGGTCACCGCCTTCCTCGAGCAGTTCTTCAACCGCTACGTCGAGTACGACTTCACCGCCGAGCTCGAGGAAAAGCTCGACCTGGTCTCGGCCGGCGAGCTCGACTGGAAGGTGCTGCTGCGCGACTTCTGGCGCGATTTCCAGGGCGCCGTCGCCGAGATCGGCGAGCTGCGCGTGGCCGAGGTGCTGGACAAACTCAACGAGGCGCTGGCCCCGCTGATCTTCCCGCCCAAGCCGGACGGGTCGGACCCGCGCGCCTGCCCGTCCTGCGCCACCGGCCAGTTGTCCCTGAAGACCGGGCGCTACGGCGCGTTCGTCGGCTGCTCCAACTATCCCGAGTGCCGCTTCACCCGGCCGATCGCCCAGGCCGACGGCGAGGACGAGGCGGCCCGCGGCGACCGAGAGCTGGGCGTCGATCCGGTGACCGGCGAAACCGTCTACCTGAAGGCCGGCCGCTTCGGCCCCTACGTCCAGCTCGGCGAGGGCGACAAGCCCAAGCGCTCCAGCCTGCCCAAGGGGTGGTCGGCGGCCAGCATCGACCTCGAGAAGGCGCTGCGCCTGCTGCGCCTGCCGCGCGAGGTCGGCAAGCACCCGGACGACGGCAAGCCGATCACCGCCGGCATCGGCCGCTACGGCCCCTTCGTCGAGCACGCCGGCACCTACGCCAACCTGCCCGAGGTCGAGGAGGTGTTCGACGTCGGCCTCAACCGCGCCGTCGCGCTGCTGGCCGAGAAGCGGGCCGGCGGCAAGGGCGGCCGCGCCCAGGCCGCCGCGCTGGCCGAACTCGGCCCCCACCCGGAGGATGGCCAGCCCGTCCGCGTCCTCTCCGGCCGCTTCGGCCCCTACGTGAAGCACGGCTCGACCAACGCCAACGTGCCCAAGGGCGCCGATCCCGCCGCGCTGACGCTGGAAGAGGCCGTCAAGCTGCTGGCCGAGCGCGAGGCCAAGGGCGGCGGCAAGAAGAAGAAGCCGGCTGCGAAGAAGGCTCCTACGGCCAAGAAGGCTACGGCGAAGAAGACCACCGCCAAGAAGGCGACGACCAAGAAGGCCAAGGTCGAGGCCTGAGTTCGGCTGCGGCGCAGCTTTTCGGCGCCGGGCGGTGGCTTTTCGCGTTACTTAGGCCCATGGCCAGACCCAAAGCCGCAAGGCCGCGCCGCCGCGACGCCGAACGACTCCCCCAGGGGCTCCCGGACCGGGACACCCTGATCAAGTTCATCCGTGAGACCGGCGAAGCGAACCGCAGCGAAATCGCCAAGGCGTTCAGCCTAAAGGGCGCGGACCGCCGGGCGCTGCGCGAAATGATGAGCCAGCTGGAGGCCGAGGGCGTGCTCAGCCGCCGCGGCCGGCGCGACTTCGCCGAGGTCGGCGCCCTGCCCCCGGTCGGCGTCG
>JAQVDF010000447.1 GCA_028698405.1 Phenylobacterium sp.
CTCGTCCGCGGCCATCGCCTGAGCCATGCCGAGGACCCCGTTCAGCGGCGTGCGGATCTCGTGGATCATGATCGCCAGGAAGGTGGACTTGGCCTCGTTTGCGGCCTCGGCCGCCCGCTCGCCCTCGATCGCCCGGGCGCGGGCCTGCCGCAGCGCCGTGCGCGAGTCGTCGAGCATCCGGCGGGAGAGCTGGAAGAAGTTCACCGTGGCCACGCCCAGGGCGAACAGGATGATCGGCGCCGGCGGCGCGCCGCCGACCGCCGACCAGGCGATGGCCACCGCGGCGGCCGCGTGCGGCAGGATCAGCCAGCCGAACGCCCGCTTGTCCGCGTAGTAGTGGAGCAGGACGTAGGCCGCGCCGATGAACAGGGAACTGAGGGCGAAGATCTTCGCCAGCTCGCCGCCGTTGACCCAGAGCAGGTAGGCCATCACGCCGGGGAACGAGCCGCTCACGACGTTGACGGCGAGCTGAAGGGCGCTGAGGCGGGCGGCCTCGTCCGGCGATCCGGCGCGCTGGATCAAGCGCATCAGCCAGATGGCCGCGGCCGTCGGGATCCACACGAGAACGAAGTAGACCCCCGCCCACAGCGGCCCAAGCACGAAGGCCGTCACGGTCGCGGTCGCGAGGTTGTTCAGGAGACGCGGAATGAGGTTGCGCGCGGACGCGGCGAACAGCCGGACGGCGCTGTCCTCGGTCTGCCTCCCCGCTTCCGGCGACGCCTGCTGGTCGGCCGCCTGCGCCATCGCTTCTCCCTGCGTTTGGCGGGGAGGCTCGCCAGGAATGGTTAATTTCGCGGAAAGACTGTCGCGCCCCGCTCGGACCTAATCAGGGTTGTCCTGCCCACCGACTGCCCCATCCAGGAATCCACTGGCGCGGGGCCGGGATCCTCGAACAGGATGTTCCGCACCGCGCCCGCGTACTCGTAGGCGAACAGCATCGACTTGTCTGATTGGAAGATCTGGAACGGCCGCTGCATGTAATTGGCGCGCGGCACGCCGGGCAGGTAGCATCGGATCTCGGGGTCGCGCTCCAGCCACTTCTCGCGGTTCTCGTTCCGTTTGGCGAGCGCCTCCGGCTTGTAGGGAATGGCGCCGCCCTCGACCACGCCAGGGCGGGCCGGCACAGCGCCCACCGCGCCCAACGCCAGCACCTCCTTGGCGGGCACCTGCCAGACGCCACTCAGGTCGGGCTTCCCGTCAGGCCCGCGGGGCGGCTTGTAGGCCGCCTCGGCGCCGCTCCGGTCCTGCTGAGCGGTGGCCGGGAACGAGGCCGAACCGCCCACGAGACCGGCCAGCGCCAGCGCCAGGACAATCCTCTTCGTCTTCCCTCCCCTAACGCCCGCGGTCACGTTGTCATACCGAACCTTCGAGCATTCGAGGGCAGGCTAGTCCAGCCGGCCGCGGAGCGCCACTGCCGACTCGCACGTGCGCCGGACGCCGATGCGGGCGCCGAGCCGCGCCTTCGCGCGTTTAGCAGCCGGAGTTGGCAGCGAGGCGCACGGCATGGCGGAGTACGCGCTCTATGTCTTGGGAGCGGACGGGGAGTTCGAGGGGCAGATCGATCTCGACTGCGTGTCCGACGGCGAGGCCACGCGCATCGCCTTCGGGGCCGAAAGTCCGTTCGGCCACGAGCTGTGGCGAGACGGCCGCTTCCTGGGCTGGTTCGGCGCCGGCGCGCGCAGCCTCAGCGACGACGGCTAGGCGCCCGGACGCAGCGCGTAGAAGGCGTCCGGCGCCAGCGCGATCCGCACGCGGCGGCCGAGTTCGAAGCTCTCGCCGTCGAGGATCGCGGGAATCGGCCCCTCCGCCTCCACCTCGACGCTGCGCACCTTCGCCCGCTCGACCGTCGGGTCTTCCCGCCAATCGCGGAAGGTCGCGTTCCAGGCCAGTCGCAACGCGTCGGTCGGCCCTTCCACCTTGAACGCAGCCGCCTCCAGCGCCTCCTCGTCGTCGGACAATCGGCGCGAAGTGAGCGGACAGAGAACGGCGACGCTGTCCGCGGCGTCCGCGAGATTTCCGAAGCGGTATTGCAGGTCGCTGCCGAGGGCCTGGCGGAGCGCCGCCACGCCCTTTTCCACCGCGCCCGCCAGATCGCCCTCGCGCACCGCCTCGCGCGCCTCGGCCATCTTCGAGGGCCCGCCCAGTATGGCCGCGATGAAGAAACGGCGGCCGTCCGCGTCGGCCCCGTGCACCGGCTGCACGCGCGGATCTTCGAGCGTCGCCTTCAGCGCCTCGCGCCAGGTGCGGTCGCCGTAGAGCGCCTTGGGCAGCATGTTCATGGTGCCGCCCGGCAGCGGCATCAGCAGCGGCCCCTTGGCGGCATCGCAGGCTTCTGCGGCCGCCCGGATGGTCCCGTCGCCGCCCACCACGATCAGCAGGTCCAGCCGGTGGGTGGCCGCCTCGGCCAGGGCGCCCTCGACACTCTCGCCACCGCCGCACCAGACTTTGGTCGGCGCGACGCCTTCCGAATTCAGGATGGCGGCGAGGTCGGCTTCCGCCTCGACATCGCAGCTGCCGCTCGAGGTGTTGAGAAGGGCGCCGATCCGCAGCCCGGTCAGATCGACCCGCTCGCCCTCCGCCCATCGCACCGTGCTGACCGTCATGCACCGCCTCCTGCCGGTGAAGGCTGAAGTCTCGGCGCGTGACT
>JAQVDF010000448.1 GCA_028698405.1 Phenylobacterium sp.
CAGCGGCGGCTCTCTCTGGATGGGGGCTGATCGCCCTCCTCGCCATGGTTTTCCGCTAACCAGCCCGAAGAGCTTGAACGGCGAACTCTAGGCCGCCGTCGCGGGCTCGCTCCGCCCCAGGAAGGCGTCGAAGACCCAGATCAGCCAGAGCGCCTTCGAGTGGTCGCGACGCCCGGCGGCATGCGCTTCGGCCATGCTCGCCAGTGTTTTCAAATTTACGACGCCGCTGTCGCGCAAGCGGGCGCTTTCAGCGAGCTGGAACATCTGCTCGCGCAACGGTCCGCGCAGCCATCGCGCCAGGGGCACGGTGAAGCCCTGTTTGGGGCGATAGAGCAGGTCGTTCGGCAGATAGGGTTCCATCGCCGCCTTCAGGATGGCCTTGCCGCCACGCTTGGGCGCGATCTTGTCCGACGCGGGAAGCGAGAAGGCCCAGGCGTAGAAGTCGGGATCGAGCATCGGCGAACGCAGCTCGAGCGAATTGGCCATGCTCGCGCGGTCGACCTTGGTGAGGATGTCGCCGGGCAGATAGGTCATCAGGTCGGCGTACTGGGCCCGTTGCAGGGAGTCCAAGGGCGCGTCGACGTTGAACGGCTCGCGCACGACGTCCGCCGAGTCGTATCCGCCCAGTGCGGCGAGGAAGTCCGGCGTCAGCAGGGTCTGGCGCACGGCCGGGGGCAGCGCCGAGACCATCGCCGCATAGGCGTCGCAAGGATCCAGCGACAGCTCCCGCAACGTGGACTTGGCGCGCAGCGGCCGCGGCGCCCATGAAGCGTGCGGATAGATGGCGGCCAGGGGATGCAGGATGCCCCGGCGCACGAAGCGGGGCAGATAGGCCCTGATCCTCTCCTCGGCCTGATGGAAGGCGTAGCGCCGATATCCCCCCAGGGCCTCGTCGCCGCCGTCTCCGGACAGGGCGACGGTCACCGACCTTCGCGCTTCGGCGCACACGGCGAAGGTCGGCAGCGCCGAGATGTCCCCAAATGGTTCGTCGTAGATGTCGGGCAGTCGGGAGATGAGGCTGAAGTCGTCCGGGTCCAGCAGGCGCACCCGATGATCCGTCCGGTAGCGGTCGGCCACCGCCTTCGCGTAGCCGGACTCGTCGTAGCTCGGATCCTCGAAGCCGATCGAGAAGGTGTTGATCCGCCCTTCGCCGCCGGACGCCATGAGCGCGACCACGGCGCTGGAGTCGACGCCGCCGGAGAGAAGCGCGCCGAGAGGCACGTCGGCCACCAGCCGTTGCCGCACGGCCCGCTCCAGCCGTTCGACCAGCTCCTCCGTGCGGCCGGGCGCCTGCGGGTTCCTCAACTGGTCGAGCACCGACCAGTAGGCGCGCACTTCGAGGTCGCGCCCGCGGCGGGCTTTCAGGTAGTGGGCCGGCGGCAGCTTGCGGATCGAACGGTAGATGGACTTCGGGTCCGGGATGTAGCCGTAGGTGAAGAAGTCGGAGATCGCCTCGTTCGACAGCGACCGGTCGAGATTACTCAACGAAAGCAGCGACTTGATCTCCGACCCGAAGGCCAGGACCCCGTCGTCAGCGACGCCGTAGTGGAGCGGCTTCTTGCCGAAGCGGTCGCGCGCCATGAACAGCGTCTGCTCGCGGGCGTCCCACAGGGCGAAGGCGAACATGCCGTTGAGGCGCGGCAGCATGGCCTCGCGCCAATGCCGCCATCCGTGAAGCAGCACCTCGGTGTCGCAGCGGGTCGCGAAGCGCGCCCCGAGCTCGATGAGTTCGGTGCGCAGCTCCATGAAGTTGTAGATCTCTCCGTTGAAGACGACGGTCAGATCCCCCTCCGGCGTGCTCATCGGCTGGGCGCCGCCGCCGAGGTCGATGATGGCGAGCCGCCGGTGGCCGAGCGCCAGACCCGGCTCGAGATGCACGCCTTCGCCGTCCGGACCCCGGTGGGCGATTAGCTGCGTCATCCGGCGGACGAGGGCTTCGTCGAACGACCGGGTCCCGCGTGTGTCGAACAGACCCGCTAGGCCGCACATGGGGAACTCCGGGGCATTAGGTGGCGAAGGATCGGCAGGAATCGGGCATATCGCCGAGGGACGGCCTGCGCGTGGGATATCGGGGGAGGGCGACGGACGACATGGCGAAGGTCCTGTTCCTTGCACATCGCGTGCCGTTCCCGCCGAACAAGGGCGACAAGATTCGCGCCTTCCACATCCTGGAGCACCTGGCCCAGCGCCACGAGATCTGGCTCGGCGCCGGCGCCGACGATCCCGCCGACCTCGAACACCTGCAGCCGGCGAAGGCGCGATTCCGGGACGCCTACTTCGCGCAGCTCGGTCCGGTGCGGCGCAGCGCCAACATGGCCGTCTCGCTGGTGACGGGCGCGCCGCTCAGCGTCGGCCGGTTCCGGCACCCCGGGCTGGCGGACTGGATCAGGCGCGTTCTCGAAAACGAACGGCCCGACGTGATCTACGTCTACTCGTCGGCCCTTGCGCAGTACGTGACCGGCCGGACCGGCGCCAAGCTGATCGTGGACTTCGTCGATGCCGACGCGGAGAAGTGGCGCGCCTACGCCCAGACCGCCGGCGCGCCCGCCAAGTGGATCTACGCGGCCGAGTTCCGCAGGCTCGTGCGGTTCGACGCCGGCGTGCTGAAAGCCGCGGTCGCGGGCATTCTGGTGTCGGAGACCGAGCG
>JAQVDF010000449.1 GCA_028698405.1 Phenylobacterium sp.
TGTCTTGCGCTGGCGCCAACGCGCTAACGTGTCCGGCCCCACCTCTTTCTTCTTTGAAAGCGGGCATCAACATGAGGGCGACGCAAACGAGTGGCTGCGCTGGATGTTAGGCAGCCCCCACCTCCGCGACGGGCTCGGCTACACGGGGACTCACGCCTTCATCCCGAAGAGCAATCCTGCCCTTCACCCCGCAGACAACCTTTCTTGGCATTGGCGCCTTGAGACGGTCCGTCGCAAGGACCCCAATCGAAAGTTCGGCACCCGCCAGGATCTACTCGAACTCTGGCGGGCGACTGATGTTCTGGCTGAGTACACGCGCGATCGCCTGATGGAGTTGAAGCACTACATCGAAACGCGGGCGGAAAAGAGGAACAAGTTCGTACGCGCACTGCTGGCCGCGCGAGAATCGGCTACGCCTCTTCACCTTCGGTGAGGTTTAGGTCTCCATCGGCTTTGAACCGGCGGCTCTGCCTCGGTTTCCGATCTGTCGCCATCAGACCCGGTCAGTTGTTTCGTAGGTGAGCCGCCTGCCGACCACGCCAAGGGGGAGGAACCCGCAGTCTCGCAGCGTCGTCGCCAGCTCCGCGAGCTGGTCGGCGCAGACGCCCCAGCCTTCGTGGAAGCCCATCTCCTCGTGCTGTTTGCGGGCCTCGACCGTCCAGTGGCGGGCGCGGACGACATAGCGGGTGCGGCCGTCGCCGAGGTCGTGGAACTCGATGATGCCGGTGAACATCGGCGACTCGGTCGGGACCCAGCCTTCGGTGTAGGCGTCGGTGAAGACGATCCGCCGGCCGGGAACCACCTCCAGATAGACGCCGGGGTTGGGGAACTCGGCCCCGTCGGGACCGCGCATGACGATCAGCGACTTGCCGCCCGGCCGCAGGTCGACCTCGACGTGCGCGACCTCCCAGGGCTTGGGGGCGAACCACTGCTTCATCAGTTCGGGCTCGGTCCAGCAGCGGAACAGGACGTGGGCGGGGGCGTCGATCTCGCGGACCAGCACCAGTTCGCGGTCGTTGATCGGAGCGGCGTCGAGCGGCATCAGGTCGTCCTCCATCGGCTTGTCTCCCCAAGGACGGACGAGGCCCGCGGTTTCCGACATCGCACTTTGCGAAAACCCGCCGCCTTGACTTCGGCGCGGCAAAATCCGACCCCAGCACGATGACCGAGAGCGCGCGCGACGCCGACGCCGAGGCGGGCCTTCCGGCCCGCACGCTGATCGCGCGGCTCTGGGCGCGCTACCTGGCCAGGCGCTGGCCGGCGCTGGGGCTGTCGCTCGTCGCCGCCGTCGTGGTCGCCTACGCCAGCGCCTCGCTGGTCGCGATCCTCGAGCCCGCGGTCAACGACCTGATGGTGTTCAAGAGCGCCGCGGCGCTGACCACGATCCCGCTGACCATTGCGGGCCTGGCGCTCGCCCGCGCCCTGGCCCAGGTCGTCCAGGCCACGGTGGTCAATCGGGTCGGCAACGCCGTGGTCGGCGACGTGCAGGTGCAGCTGTTCGGCAAGCTGGTGCGGGCCGACCTCGCGCCGCTGCGCGAGAAGCACTCCGGCGCCTACGTCTCCTCGGTGCTCTACGACGCCGGGCTGATCCGCGAGGCGGCGACGGCCGGCCTCGTCAACTACGTGCAGCACGCGCTGATCGTGGCCGGGGCGGTCTCGGTGATGATCTCCAACGACCGGGCGCTGACGCTCGGCGTGCTGGTCGCCGCCCCGCTGGCCACCGGAGTGATGCGCCGCTTCTCCAAGCGCACGACCAAGGCCGCCAAGGGCGCGATGGCCGAAACCTCGGCCCTCTCCACCGCCATCATGGAGAGCCTGGACGGCGTGCGGGTGGTGAAGATCGAGAACCGCGAGGCGCACGAGGAGGCCCGCGTCGCCGAGGTGGTCCGCCGCCGCCAGCGCCACCTGGTGAAGGGCGCCAACGCGCGCGCCACCGCCGCCCCGACCACCGAACTGATCATGACGCTGATCACCGCCGGGGTGCTGGCCTACGCCGGCTGGCGGGCCCAGACCGGGGCGATGAACGTCGGCGCCTTCGTCGCCTTCATGGCGGCGCTGGCCATGGCCTCGCAGTCGCTGCGCCAGCTCGCCAACCTGCAGACGGTGATGGCCGAGGGCCTGTCGGCCGCCCGCCGCCTGTTCGCCGCCCTCGACGTGGAGCCCGAGATCGGCGACCGCGCCGGCGCGAGCCCCCTGCCCCGCGGTGAAGGCGCGATCCGCTTCGAGAAGGTGGGCTTTTCCTACGCCGAGGGCCCGCCGGCGCTCAACAACGTGGATCTCGAGGTCCGCCGCGGCGAGACGGTGGCCCTGGTCGGCCCGTCCGGCGGCGGCAAGAGCACCATCCTCAACCTGATCCCGCGCTTCTACGACGTGACCGAAGGGCGGGTGACCATCGACGGTGTGGACGTGCGCGACGTGACCCTCGCCTCGCTGCGCGCCCAGATCGCCCTGGTGACCCAGGAGCCCTTCCTGTTCGACGACACCATTCGCGCCAACATCGCCTACGCCCGCCCCGAGGCCTCGCAGGCCGAGATGGAGGCCGCCGCCCAGGCCGCGGCGGCGCACGAGTTCATCTGCGCGCTGCCGAACGGCTACGAGACCCACGTGGGCGAGGCCGGCGCACGCCTCTCCGGCGGCCAGCGCCAG
>JAQVDF010000450.1 GCA_028698405.1 Phenylobacterium sp.
AGCCGCCCGCCCGGTCCCAGCGCGTCGAGCCAGGCCTGCGGCGTCTCGGCCACCGCCCCTTCGCAGACGATCAGGTCGTAGCCGCCGCCGGTCGGTTTCGAGAGGTCGCCCTCCTCCAGCCGGTCCACCTTCAGGCCGACGTGCTCCAAGACCGCAGCGGCGTAGGGGGCGGCTATGGCCAGCGCCCGCTCGCCCGGTTCCGGGCGCAGCGCGTGCAGCAGCTTGGCGACGTCGCGCGGGCGCAGCAGGACGCGGCCCGGCGCGTACTCCACCTCGACGTCGGCGTAGGCCAGGTAGGCCTTGCCCGACGGAACGAACCGCTCACGCGGAATTTCGCGCATGGCGTCCTGGATGCGCAGATCCGTGACGTCATTGGTGCGCACCTGGCTCTCGACCATGTTGATGCGAGCTGCGGCGAGGTCGGCGACCATGGGGCCCCTTCATTGCTCCGGCGAGCGAGTTTGGACACGGGGCTTATAGGGCGCGGCGGCGCAGGTCTGCAATCGCCCGTTCGGACAGAGATTGCCGCGCGCATTGGCTTCTGATAGCGATCCCGCCCCAACGCCGGCCTGGTGGCGGAGTGGTTACGCAGCGGACTGCAAATCCGCGTACCCGAGTTCGATTCTCGGCCAGGCCTCCAGCGTTCTCCCCCCCCCTGTCTGATTCGCGATTCGCAGCGCCGCCCGCGCTGCGCCGAGGCGAGGATCGCGCCCGAAGCCCCGAGGTTCGCAGGAAATCGGAGCCCACCGACCCGGGTTCCGGCCACGCCGGCCCCCACGCCCGGCGCGTTAACACTCGTTTAACTATGAGCGCCGACGCTCCCCCTCGTCTTCCTTGAAGACACCCCACCATCACCGACTTCTTCAGAGCCCGGCCCGCGCCGGGCTCCTTTTTGTCCGCACGCTCGTCTGTTCACCCATTGGCGGCTTGCGCGGAAAAACGACCCGGCGTATACGGCCGGCCCTCGACGGCCCTGATCCTCGGTAGCTCAGTTGGTAGAGCAGGCGGCTGTTAACCGCCGGGTCGCAGGTTCGAGTCCTGCCCGGGGAGCCATCGAGACCCTTCGTCAGACCATTCCGACAGCCTGAACCGACAGCCGCGTGGGCGTGCGAGTCGCGGCCACTCCCGGCCGAAACCGTCCGCTCTTGACGCCGATCAACGTTCGGTAGCGCGATGGGTGCGAACGCTTGCCGGGAAAGACCCATGACCAGCGCCGCATCCCCACTGCTGACGGACCTCTACCAGCTGAACATGCTGCAGGCGTACTTCGAGCACGGGATCGCCGAGACCGCCGTGTTCGAGTTCTTCGTCCGCAAGTTGCCCAAGCGGCGGAACTTTCTGGTGGCGGCCGGGCTGGAGCAGGTGCTGGAGTTCCTGGAGGGCGTCGCCTTCTCGGAATCCGACATCGCCTGGCTGCGCCGGACCCGCCGGTTCGGCGACGCCTTCCTGGACCACTTGGTCGCGCTGAGGTTCGAGGGCGACGTCCATGCCGTGGCCGAGGGCACGGTGGTGTTCCCCAACGAACCAATCCTGCGAGTCACCGCTCCGCTGCCGATCGCCCAACTCGTCGAGACGCGGATCATCAACCTGCTGCACTTCCAGACCCTGATCGCCTCCAAAGCAGCGCGGGTGGTGCTGGCGGCGCAGGGACGCCGTCTGGTCGACTTCGGGCTGCGGCGGGCGCACGGGGCCGAGGCCGGGCTGCTGGCCGCGCGCGCGAGCTATCTCGCCGGCTTCGACGGCACCGCGACGGTAGAGGCCGCCCGGCTGTGGGGCGTGCCGCTCTACGGCACGATGGCCCACGCCTTCGTGCAGGCGTTCGACGACGAGGCGGCCGCCTTCGAGGCCTTCGCCCGCGCCCGGCCCGAAGGGCTGGTGCTGCTGATCGACACCTACGACACCGTGGCGGCGGCCGGGAAGGTGGTGGAACTCGCCCCGCGCCTCGCCCGAGACGGCATCCGCATCGCCGGGGTGCGGCTCGATTCCGGCGACCTGGCGAGCCTCGCCCGCGAGGTGCGCGCCGTCCTCGACGCCGGCGGCCTGGATGAGACCACCATCTTCGCCAGCGGCGGTCTCGACGAGGACGAAGTTGCGGCCCTGGTCGACGCGGGTGCCCCGATCGACGGCTTCGGCGTCGGCACCAGCCTGACCACCAGCGAAGACGCGCCGGCCCTCGACTGCGCCTACAAGCTGCAGGAATACGCCGGCTTGGCGCGCCGCAAGCGCTCCACCGGCAAGGCGACCTGGCCGGGCCGCAAGCAGGTCTGGCGCCGCCACGGCGCCGACGGCCGGATGGCCAGCGACATCCTGGGCCTCGAGAGCGAACGGCGCCCGGAGCCAGTTCTGCTCCAGCCCGTCATGGCGGCCGGGCTGCGGGTGGGGTCCTCCCCCTCCCTCGCCGACGTCCGCGCCCACGCCGCGCAGCAGCTGGCGCTGCTGCCCGAGCCGATGCGCGGGCTGGATCCCGCCCCGCCCTACCTGGTCGAGGTCTCCGAACCCCTGAAGGCGCTGGCCGCGGAGGTGGACCGGCGCCTGGCCCACCTGGAGACGACCGATGCCGGTTAGGATCGATCCCCACGCCGACATCCTGATCGCGGTGGACGTGCAGATCGACTTCTGCCCGGGCGGCGCCCTGGCGGTTCCG
>JAQVDF010000023.1 GCA_028698405.1 Phenylobacterium sp.
GCCCGCGGGCGCTCGCCGGCACCTCGAACACCCAGCCATGGTCCTTGGCAGCGCCGTCGCCGGCCTGCTGTACGGTCTCCTCGCAGGACAGCCACGAACCCCAGGGCGTCGCTCCGCCAGAGCAGTTCACCGTCGTGCCCGTCAGGCTGAGGTGCTGGCTGACCCGCCGCCGGGCGGCCAGGTCGTAGACGATTGTCGTCGTCCCGCCCGGGAGGGGACGCCCCTCGAGGTCAAGATCGTAAGCCTTCGTCCGGTCGATCCTGTCGATCAGCCGCAGTTCGGGCCCGGCCGGGCCGCGTTCGATGTCGTCCGGCCATAGCTCGTGGTTGCGCACCAGCACGACGCGGGAACCGCCCAGCGGGAAGCAGGCCATGCCGTCGATCTTGCCCGGCACGTAGAGGCCGTCGTCCATCGTCTCTCCGGCCCGGGAGACAATCCGGTAGGAGAAGCCTTCCGGCAAGTCGAAGACGCCACGGGGGTCCTTCCGCAACGGGCCGTAGCCATAAATCTCGTTGCGGTAGGTGTCGTCCGCCGCCTTTTGCGCGCCCGCTCGGATTGCGTAACCGCCAAAGGCGGCGGTGACGGCGGCCGCGGCGATGAATCCTCGTCGGGTGGTCATGCGGGTTCCTTAGTCTGCGGCCGTCGCCCTGTCACTCGGAGGGAGCATAGCAGACGGCCCTGTGGCCAGCGGCAGGCTTCGCCTGGCGGTTGCGCCGGTCTATGCTCGGAACTGCTCCCAGGGGCCGGTGATCGCGAGCGTGATCCCCGGCGAGATGATGTTCACGAAACAAGCCTTGCCGTCCGGCGAGAAGCAGACGCCGGCCAGCTCTCCGTTGCCCTCGAAGACGTTGCGGGCGACCGTGTAGACCTTGCCTTCCGGAGTCAGCGCCCGCAGGTGGTTGCGGTCGACGTCGGAGTAGCGGTCCTCGCAGGCGTAGATGTGTCCCCAGGGCGCGATCGTCAGGTTGTCGGCGAAGTCGAGCACCTGCTCGTCGTCCGGCTCGACGAACAGTTCGAGACGCCCGGGCTCGTCCGCCTCGCCCGGCTGGCCCTCGCGGGGGCTCGGGACATAGCGCAGGATCTGACCGTTCTGGGTCGGGCCCGACGAGGTGCAGGCGAAGTAGAGCGCATCGCCCCCGAAGAAGACCCCTTCGCCCCGGCCTACGAAGGCCGCGCCCGCCTTCTGACCGCGCAAGCGCAAGTCAGAATGCGGGTTGTCCGTTCCTTCGAGGTCGATCCAGGCGATCTCTTTACGATCGCCTGGCCGCCAGGTGATCGGTTCGTCCTTGAAGTTGCGAACGTCGCCGCCTTCCGGCGCCTCGCGCAGGCCCAGCGCCTGCAGCCGCCCGCCCGCCTCGAGGCGTCGGCGGTCGTTCGGCAAAAAGCGGTAGAACAGGCCCAGATCGTCGCGGCTGTCCTCGGTCAGGTAGACGATCCCGGTGCGCGGATCGATCGCCGCCGCCTCGTGCTCGAAACGGCCGAGACCGAAAAGCGGCTTGGGCTCCGCCAGCCCGCGGGTGCGCACCGGCACCTCGAACACCCAGCCGTGGTCCTTGGCGGCGCTCTCGCCGGCCCTCAGCACCGCCTCCTCGCAGGAGAGCCACGTGCCCCAGGGGGTCGCCCCGCCAGCGCAGTTCACCGTCGTGCCCGTCAGGCTGAGGTGCTGGCTGACCCGCCGGCGGGCGGCCATGTCGTACACGATGGTGGTCGTGCCCCCGGGAAGGGGGCGCCCGTCGAGGTCGAAGTCGTAGGCCTTCGTCCGGTCGATCCTGTCGAGCCGCCTCAAACGGGGACCGGCCGGGCCGCGTTCGATGTCGTCCGGCCAGAGCTCGTGGTTGCGCATCAGCGCGACGCGGGACCCGTCCAGCGGGAAGCAGGCCATGCCGTCGATCTTGCCCGGCACGTAGAGGCCGTCGTCCATCGTCTCGCCGGCCCGCGAGACGATCCGGTAGGAGAAGCCTTCCGGCAGGTCGAGGATGCGGTTCGGGTCCTCGCGGAGCGGGCCGTAGCCATAGACCTCGTTGCGGTAGGGATCAGGGCCGCCTCGCGCGCCCGTACGCATCGTGCAACTCGTCAAGACGGCGCCGGCGGCGCTCGCCGCTATGAGTCCGCGTCGGGTGATCATGGCGCGCCGTCGCCTCCGGCCGTACTGAGGTTCGACCAATATCACGGCTGCGAAGCCGCACAATGATGCGGTACTATATTACCGCACCGATTTTTCCCTTTGAATTCAAGGTGAGAGCCGAAATAGTCGTCGTCGGTGTTGACACTGGAGCGGCGGATGCGTAATGCCGCCCGCTCAAGTCACGGCGGGCTTCCGCCGTCCCAGCATCGGACCCAAAGACCCATGATGAAGACGACGGCTTCCCTGAAGCCCGCCGACGTCGAGAAGAAGTGGATCGTGATCGACGCCGAGAACGCCGTGGTCGGCCGTCTCGCCACGTTCATCGCCAACCGTCTTCGCGGCAAGCACCGCCCCGACTACACCCCGCACGTCGATTGCGGCGACATGGTCGTCGTGGTCAACGCCGACAAGGTGAAGTTCACCGGCAAGAAGCTGACCGACAAGGTCTACTACTGGCACACCGGCTATCCCGGCGGGATCAAGGAGCGCTCCGCAGACAAGATCCTCGGCGGCCGCTATCCGGAACGCGTCCTGGCCAAGGCGGTCGAGCGCATGCTGCCCAAGGAAAGTCCCCTGGCGCGCAAGCAGCTGACCCACCTGCGCATCTACGCGGGCGCCGAGCATCCGCATGCCGCCCAGAACCCCGAGACCATCGCGTTCGCCGAGCTGAACGCCAAGAACGTGCGGAGCGCGTAAGGCCCCATGAGCGAGTCCCAAGGTTTCGAGGCCCTGCAGAGCCTCTCGTCGAACCCCGAAGCGGCGCCTGCCCGTGAGCCGATCCGCGACCAGTTCGGCCGCAGCTACGCCACCGGCAAGCGGAAGAACGCCATCGCCCGCGTGTGGATCAAGCCGGGCAAGGGCAAGATCACCATCAACGGCCGCGACCAGGAGGTCTACTTCGCCCGGCCGGTGCTGCGGATGATGATCGCCCAGCCGCTGGAGATCGCCGACCGCCTCGGTCAGTTCGACGTCGAAGTCACCGTGAAGGGCTCGGGTCTCTCGGGCCAGGCCGGCGCCGTGCGCCACGGTCTCGCCAAGGCCCTGACCTACTACGAGCCGGAACTCCGCGCGGTGCTCAAGCCGCACGGCTTCCTGACCCGCGACCCGCGCGTCGTGGAGCGGAAGAAGTACGGCCGGGCCAAGGCTCGACGCAGCTTCCAGTTCTCGAAGCGCTGACGCGCGCGGGACAACGCGTGCCAGGAAGGGCGCTTCGGGGGACCGGAGCGCCCTTTCCTTGTTTTGGCCGGAAGGTGCGGCCCCATCGTCGGGGCCAAAGGATCGCGACATGACCCACACGGTTTTCATCGACGGCGAGGCGGGCACCACGGGCCTGCAGATCCGCGACCGGCTCGCCGCCCGCGGCGACCTGGAGGTGCTCTCCATCGACCCGGCGCGGCGCAAGGACCCGCAGGCGCGGGCCGAGCTGCTGAACGCGGCCGACGCGGTCGTGCTCTGCCTGCCGGACGACGCCTCGCGCGAGGCGGTGTCGCTGATCCGCTCCAACACCGTGAAGGTGATCGACGCCTCGACCGCCTTCCGCACCGCGCCGGGCTGGGTCTACGGCTTCCCGGAGAAGAGCCGGGAGCAGCGCGAGCAGATCCGCAACGCCAGGCGGGTCGCCAACCCGGGCTGCTGGCCGACCGGCTTCATCGCGCTCGTCCGGCCGCTGGTCGAGGCGGGCCTGCTGCCGCGCGACTATCCGCTGACCGCGCACGGCGTCTCCGGCTACACGGGCGGCGGCAAGGGGCTGATCGCCGAGATGGAGGGCGAGCCTGCGTCCGGCACGCGCGACGCCTACCGGACCTACGGGATGACGCTGGCCCACAAGCACCTGCCTGAGATGGTGGCCAACACCGGCATCGACGGCCCGCCGGTGTTCTGCCCGGCCGTGGGCCGCTACGCCCAGGGAATGATCGTCGAGGTGCCGCTACACCTCGCGCGCCTGACGGGCAGGCCCGGCGCGGCCGACCTGCACGCCGCGCTCGCCGCCGCCTACGAGGGCGAGCGGTTCGTGGAGGTGGCGAGCCTTGCCGAATGCGCCGAACTGCAGTCGGCCAGGGCAGGGGCGGCCGGCTACGTCGCCGGGCTCGATCCCGAGGCGCTGAACGGCGCCAACCGCATGCGTCTGCACGTATTCGCCAACGAGCCGGCCGGGCAGGCGCGGCTCGTCGCTCTGCTCGACAACCTCGGCAAGGGCGCGTCGGGCGCGGCGGTGCAGAACCTCAACCTGATGCTCGGCATCGACGAGGGCGAGGGGCTCTAAACCGGTCCGCCGTTTCGGCGAACGGTGATATGATCCATCGGCCATGACCATGGATCGACGCAGCCTGCTGCTCGCCGCCGTGGCGGCCCTCGCGGCCCCTGGCGCGGCGCGCGGCGCCCAGGATTCCCATGCCGCCTCCCCATGGCGGCGGATCTCCGATGCGGATTGGAAGAAGAGGCTCTCGCCCACCGCCTACCGCGTGTTGCGCCACGAGGACACCGAGCGCGCGGGTACGAGCCCGCTGAACCGCGAGAAGCGGCGCGGGACCTACGTCTGCGCCGCCTGCGGCCTGGCGCTGTTCAAGTCCGATTGGAAGTACGAGTCCGGCACCGGCTGGCCGAGCTTCTACACCGTCATCAAGGACGCGATCGGCGTGAAGATGGACTACAGGATCGGCGTGCCGCGCAAGGAGTACCACTGCGCCCGCTGCCTCGGGCACCAGGGCCACGTCTTCCCGGACGGCCCGCGCCCCACCGGCCTGCGTTACTGCAACAACGGCGTGGCGCTGAAGTTCGTCCCTGCCTAGGCCGCAAGGCGCTCTAGGACTTCACCTTCACGTAGCTGCCGGGCGCGTCCTCGAGGGGCGTGAATCGACCGCTCGCAGGGTCGCGCGCCGCAACGAGCCCGCCAGAGCGGGACTCGAGCCACTCGGCCCAGTGCGGCCACCAGGATCCCGGCGTCTCGGTCGTGGCCGCCTGCCACTCCTCGAGCGTGTCGGGCAGCTCGTCGTTGATCCAGTACTGGTACTTCTTGGCCGCCGGGTGGTTGATCACTCCGGCGATGTGGCCGGAGCCGGCCATCATGTAGCTCACCGGCCCGCCGAACAGCCTGGCGCCCTCGTAGACGGAGCGCGCCGGAGCGATGTGGTCCTCCTTGGACGACTGCACGTAGATCGGGGTCTTCACCTTCGACAGGTCCAACCGCACGCCGGCCAGCTCCAGTTCGCCCTTGGCCAGCGCGTTCTCGCCGTAGAACTTCTTCAGATAGAAGAGGTGCAGCGCCTTGGGCATACGCGTCTGGTCGGAGTTCCAGAACAGCAGGTCGAAGGGCCGAGGCTCCTTGCCCAGGAGATAGTTGTTCACGAAGAACGACCAGATCAGGTCGTTGGCCCGCAGCGCGTTGAAGGTGTCGGCCATGGTCTGGCCGGAGAGCACGCCGCCCTCGGCGTCCATCTTCTTCTCGAGGTCCTTGAGCCAGTCCTCGTTGGTGAAGATCAACAGGTCGCCGGCTTCGGAGAAGTCCTGCTGGGCGGCGAAGAAGGTGGCGGAGTTGACCTTCTCGTAGCCGACCGCGGCCATGTGGGCGAGGGCGCAGGAGAGCAGGGTGCCGCCGATGCAGTAGCCGACGGTGTTGACCTTCTCCACGTCGCACTGGCGGCAGACCGCCTCGATAGCCGTGTAGATGCCCTCGAACATGTAGTTCTCGAACGTCTTCTCGGCCATCCGCTGGTCCGGGTTGACCCACGAGACGACGAACACCGAGAATCCCTGGTCCGTCAGCCAGCGGATCATCGAGTTCTCGGGCCGCAGGTCGAGGATGTAGTACTTGTTGATCCAGGGCGGGAAGATCAGCAGCGGAATCTCGTGCTGCTGGTCGGTCGTCGGCGTGAACTGCAGCAGCTGGAATAGCTCCGTCTGGAACACCACCTTGCCCGGCGCCGTGGCGACGTTCTCGCCGATCTTGAACATCTCGTAGTCGGTCTGGGCGATGGCCAGCTGACCGCCGCCGCGGGCCAGGTCCGCGGCGAAGTTCTCCATTCCCTTGACCAGGCTCTCGCCGTGGGTGGCCATCGCCTCGCGCAGCGCCACCGGGTTGGAGATCAGGAAGTTCGACGGCGCGAAGGCGTCGGTCAGCGTCTTCATGAAAAACTCGACGCGCCGCTTCTCCAGCGGGTCGACGCCCTCGGCCTGGGCGACAAGGCCGTGCAGCCAGTCGGAGGTGACGAGGTAGGACTGCTTGATGGCGTCGAAGACCGGGTTCTCGCTCCACTCCGGGTCGGCGAACCGCTTGTCGCCCTTGGGCGGCGCGGCCACCGGCTCGGCCTCGACGCCCATGGCGCGCTTCGAAACCGAAGCCCACAGATCCATGTAGCGGGTGAAGAGGTCGGCCTGGGCGCGGATCAGCCGGTCGGGCTGGGCGGCGAGGCTGCCCAGCACCTGGGTCAGGGCCGGCGCGACGTGGAAGGGGTCGGGCGAGAGGGCCGCAGGCCGGTCGGCCTGGCGCAACGCCGCCTCGGTGATCGCGCCCTGGGCGGTCATCGCCGCGCGCGCGAGGTTCTTCGAGAGGTTCTCGAGCGTCTCCCGCTGCTCGGGCGTGAGCAGGTGAGGGGAGAACTGGGGCGCGCCCGGGCCAGTGGCGCTCGCCGTGGCCTGGAACGTGGCCTCCGCCGTGGCTTCGCCGGCCGGAGCCGCGTCTGCGCTCGGCAGGTCCTGCGGCGGAGGCGGCGCCGCGGTCCTGGACTTCTTCGGGTTCTTGCCCGCGCCCTTCCTGGCCCCGTCGGCGGCCTTGCCTCTGTTCCGGGTCTTCGACGCCGGCTGTTCGCTCATGTCCGCTCCTCAACCGCCAGGGCAGCGCGCTCTTCCGCGTTGGGCCATCATGGCATAAGACCAGCGTCCGAATGAACGCGTACTCAGGTGATTTGGTGAGACCCCGCCCAAAAGCGAAGAGCCTCGAGCTGGTGCTGGTCGCCGGCGCGGCAGCCGCGCTGGGCGGATGCGCCATCGGCCCCCTGGCGAACGGCCCGATCGACCCGGCCTCGCCCGTGGCGGCGGAGGTGGCGGCGATCGCCAACGCCGACCGGCCGTACCCGCGCTTTTCCGACATTCCCAAGCGGCCCGCCGACGAGCGGCAGGCGCCGGCCTGGGCGGCGGCGACGGCCGACGTGCGCGCCACCGGCGAGGAGCTGGTTCGCCAGACGGCGCCCGAAACCTGGACGCTCGACAACACCGCCGCCTTCGCCGCCCGAGCGCAGGAGGCTGTGCGCGACGAACCCGCCTTCGAGCGCGCCGGCGGGGACACCGAGACCTTCGCCCGGGAGCAGAGGGAACGAGCTACCCCGCCTCCGCCGGCGCGCTAGCGCCCCGCGGAGGCTGAAACGCTCAACCTGCTTGGCGGACTCCTGCGCGGAGTCTATCCATGCGCGAACTCAAGCTCCCAACCGCCGCAAACATCGACCGCGGCCCGAGCTCCCGAAAAATGACCCCGGAATTCCACCGTATCCGACGCCTTCCGCCGTACGTCTTCGAGGAGGTGAACCGCCTCAAGGCGAAACTGCGCGGCCAGGGCGTCGACATCATCGACTTCGGCATGGGCAACCCCGACATGCCGACCCCGAAGCACATCGTCGACAAGCTCGTCGAGACCGCCCGCGATCCGAAGGCCGGGCGCTACTCGGCCTCGAAGGGGATCATCGGCCTGCGCAGGGCGATGGCGGGCTACTACGAGCGCCGCTTCGGCGTGAAGTTGAACCCCGACACCGAGGTGATCGCCACGCTCGGCTCGAAGGAAGGCTTCGCCAACCTCGCCCAGGCGCTGACGGCGCCGGGCGACGTGATCATCTGCCCGAACCCGGCCTATCCGATCCACGCCTACGGCTTCATCATGGCGGGCGGCGTGATCCGCCACGTGCCGGCGCTCTCGCCCGAGGAATACCTGTCCGGCATCAGCCGGGCGGTCGCCCACTCGGCCCCGCCGCCCAACGTGCTGATCGTCAGCTATCCGTCGAACCCGACCGCCCAGTGGGTGGACCTGGAGTTCTACCGCGAGGTCATCAAACTGGCCCGCAAGCACGACCTGCTGGTGCTGTCCGACATCGCCTATTCCGAGATCTACTTCGAGGACAACCCGCCGCCGTCGATCCTGCAGGTGGAGGGAGCCAAGGACATCGCGGTCGAGGTCAACTCGCTGTCCAAGACCTACGCGATGGCCGGCTGGCGGGTCGGCATGGTGGTCGGCAACGAGCGGATGTGCGCGGCCCTGGCGCGGGTGAAGTCCTACCTCGACTATGGCGCCTACACGCCGATCCAGGTGGCGGCCGCGGCGGCCCTGAACGGGCCCCAGGACTGCGTCGCCGAGATCCGCGCGATCTATAAGGGCCGCCGGGACTGTCTGGTCAGCGCCATGGGGCGGGCCGGCTGGGACATTCCCGCGCCGCCCGCCTCGATGTTCGCCTGGGCGCCGGTGCCGGAGAAGTTCCGCGAGGCCGGCTCGATGCTGTTCGCCAAGCTGCTGATCGAGGAGGCGGGCGTCGCCGTCTCGCCCGGCGTCGCCTTCGGTGAGTATGGGGAGGGGTACGTGCGTATCGGACTGGTCGAGAACGAGCACCGCATCCGACAGGCGGCCCGCAACGTGCGGCGGTTCCTGGCCAACGCCGACGACATTCTCGAGCGGGCCCACAACAGCGTGCCGGCCCAATGAGCGGCGAACAGCGCAAGACCTGGCGGATCGGCGTCGCGGGCCTCGGCACCGTCGGGGCCGGCCTGCTGAACTTCCTCTCCGAACGGCCTGACTTCGCGCCGGCCGGAGGACGGGCGGCGGTGACCGGGGTCTCGGCGCGCTCCAAGTCGCGCCAGCGGCCTGTCGACATTTCGAATGTGCCCTGGTTCGACGACGCCGCCCAGCTCGCCGCCTCGCCGGACAACGACATTTTCGTCGAGCTGATCGGCGGCTCCGACGGCCCGGCCAAGGTGGCCGTCGAGACGGCGTTGAAGGCCGGCAAGTCGGTGGTCACCGCCAACAAGGCGCTGATCGCCGAGCACGGCGCCGAGCTCGCCGCCCTGGCCGAGGAAAAGGGCGTGCCGCTGCTGTTCGAGGCCGCGGTGATGGGCGGCACCCCGGCGGTGAAGATGCTGCGCGAGGCGATGGTCGGCGACGAGGTGCAGAGCCTCGCCGGGATCCTCAACGGCACCTGCAACTACATCCTGACGGAGATGGAGGCCTCGGGCCGTCCGTTCGCCGACGTGCTGGCCGACGCCCAGCGCCTGGGCTACGCCGAGGCGGACCCGACCATGGACGTCGGCGGCTTCGACGCCGCCCACAAGATCTCCATCCTGGCGGCCCTGGCGTTCGGCTGCGCGCCCAACTACGCCGCCGCCGAGATCGAGGGCATCGATGCGATCGACATCCTCGACATCCGCATGGCCAAGGACCTCGGCTACCGGATCAAGCTGGTGGCCTCGGCCGACCGCAGCCCGGACGGCGTGCTGGTGCGGGTGCATCCTTCGCTGGCCCCGCTGAACCACCCGCTTGCCCAGGCGGGCGGGGCGCTCAACGCGCTGTTCATCGAGGGCACGCGGATCGGCCGGATCTACATCCAGGGACCCGGCGCAGGCGCCGGACCGACGGCCGCGGCCGTGGCGGCCGACATCGCCGACGTGATGACCGGCGCGCGCCGGCCGGTGTTCCAGGCGCCGGCGAGCTCGCTCAGCCCATTCACGCCGGTGGACCCGCGCCTCAGCGTCAGCCGCGCCTACATGCGCCTGCTGGTGCGCGACGAGCCCGGTGTCATTGCGGCGGTGTCGGAGACGCTGGCCGGGGCGGGCGTGTCGATCGAGAGCTTCCTGCAGAAGCCGGTGGAGGACGTCGGCGGGGTGCCGATCGTGCTGACCACCCACGCGGTCGCCGAATCGGTGCTGATCGCGGCGGTCGACAAGATCGCGGGCCTGCCGGCGGTCATCGACCGGCCGAGGCTGTTGCGCATCGCGCGCATCTGAGGTTTGGGTAGCCGCGGCGCCGCTGGCGGTTCGCTCGGAGTTGGGCTGGAGATCGTTTGATGAGTTCTGAAACCCTCGACCGTGGGCTGGTGCTCGAGGCCGTCCGCGTGACGGAGATCGCCGCGATCGCGGCCTGGAAGCTGGCGGGACGCGGCGACGAGAAGGCCGCCGACCAGGCCGCCGTGGACGCCATGCGCACGGCGCTCAACGACCTGGACATCCAGGGCGAGATCGTGATCGGCGAAGGCGAGCGCGACGAAGCCCCGATGCTCTACATCGGCGAGAAGGTCGGGACCGGGAAGGTCCCGGCCATCGACATCGCGCTCGACCCGCTGGAAGGCACCACTCTCACCGCCAAGGCGATGGCCAACGCGCTGGCGGTGATGGCCTGGGCCCCTAAGGGCACGCTGCTCAACGCGCCCGACACCTACATGGACAAGATCGCCTGCGGCCCGGGCTATCCGGCCGGGGTGATCGACCTCGACGCCTCGCCCGCCGACAACGTCAAGGCGCTGGCCAAGGCCAAGGGCGTGGATCCGTCCGAGATCACCGTCTGCGTGCTCGACCGCCCGCGCCACGCCGACATCATGGCCTCGCTGCGCTCGGTGGGCGCGCGGGTGCACCTGATCACCGACGGCGACGTCGCCGGCGTCATCAACACCGCCGATCCCGAGACCGGCATCGACATGTACGTGGGCTCGGGCGGCGCGCCGGAAGGCGTGCTGGCCTGCGCGGCGCTGAAGTGCGTCGGCGGCCAGTTCCAGGGCCGGCTGGTGTTCCGCAACGCCGACGAGCGGGCCCGTGCCGAGCGCTGCGGGATCACCGACCTCGACAAGAAGTACGACCTGCACGAGATGGTCCGCGCCGACGCCATCTTCGCGGCGACCGGCGTCACCAAGGGCGCGCTGCTGGACGGCGTGCGCATGTCCGGCGGCTTCGTCCACACCCACACCCTGGTGATGAACTCGGCCACCCGCACCGTCCGCGAAGTTCGTATGAAGCGGCCGGTCTGAGGCTGCCTCCCTCCCGTGGGGGAGGGGACTTGCTGAGTTGACGAGCGGTGGGACGCCCTCCATCGCTCGTTTTCCATGTCCGTATCTGACGCATCCGCAGCTCAG
>JAQVDF010000451.1 GCA_028698405.1 Phenylobacterium sp.
GAATGGCCACGGAGCCGTCCACCGTGACCCAGCCGTCCGGCTGCGGGCGCACCCCGGCGAAGGCCAGATCGTGCTCGTCCTCGATCTCGCCGACGATCTCCTCGAGGATGTCCTCGAGCGTGACCAGCCCTTGCAGGGCGCCGTACTCGTCCACCACCAGCGCGAAGTGGGTCCGGCGCTTGAGGAAGGCGTTGAGCTGATCCTTCAGGTTGGTGGTCTCGGGGATGAACCAGGCCTCCCGGGAGATCGCCATGATGTCGATCCCGTCGATGCGGCCCTCGGCCTTGGCGATGGCGTGCAGCAGGTCCTTGGCGTGCAGCACGCCGACGATGTTCTCGGGGTCCTCCCGGTAGAGCGGCACGCGGGTGTGGGCGATCTCCAGCGCCTCGGTCACCAGCTCGCGGGTCGGCAGGTCGGCGTCGAGCATGGCGATGTGCTTGCGGTGGACCATCACCTGGGTGACGTCCATCTCCGACAGATCGAGGACGCCGCCCAGCATGCGCCGGTCGCGCTCTTCCACCAGGCCCTCGGAGTGGTGGTATTCGACCGCGCCGCGGATCTCCTCGTGCGCGGCCAGCACGTCGATCTCCATCGACAGCTTGATGCCGAACGGGCGCAGGGTCTGGCGCACGATCCATTGGGCGCCGCGGGCCAGCGGGCCGAAGTTCTTCACCACCCAGAACGTCGGGATCGACAGCGCCCGGGCCACGTCGTCGGCCCGGGCGATGGCCAGCGTCTTGGGCAGGATCTCGGAGAACACCACCACCAGCACGGTCATCACCGCGGTGGCCATCAGCGCCCCCACCGCGCCGGGGAAGGCCTTCGTCAGCACCATGGTGGTCAGCGCCGAGGCGAAGATGTTGATGACGTTGTTGGAGAGCAGGATCGCGCCGATCATGTTCTCCTGGTCGGAGATCAGCCGGTTGACCCGGCGGGCCGCCCGGTCGCCCTCGCGCTCCAGCTGGTGCATCCGGGCCCGCGAGGCGGCGGTCATCGAGGTTTCGGCGGCCGAGATCAGGCCCGAGGCGGACAGAAGAAGGATCAGCGACGGCGCTAGCGCCGCGATCATGGCTGCTATCACGGCGAGGCTCCCTCCGAGAGCAGGAAGTCGCGCAACGACGCGGTGTCCACGTCCTTGGCGACGAAAGCCTGGCCCAGCCCTCTGGCCAGGATGAAGGTCAGCCGCCCCGCCTCGGCCTTCTTGTCCTGCCCCATGTGGCGAACCAGGCGGTCGGCGGGGAACGGCTCGGGGCGCACGTCGGCCATGCGCACCGGCAGGCCGGCGGCGGCGATCGCCCGCTCGGCGCGGAGGGCGTCCTGGACCGGGCAGAGCCCGAGCTTGGCGGAGAAGCGGAAGGCCATGGCCATGCCGGCGCCGACGGCCTCGCCGTGCAGCAGCGCCTCGCCGTAGCCGGTCTCGGCCTCCAGCGCGTGGCCGAAGGTGTGGCCGAGGTTCAGCAGGGCGCGGCGGCCGGCCTCCTTCTCGTCCTCGGCGACGATCTCGGCCTTCATCTCGACGGAGCGGGCCACCGCGGCCGCCAGCGCGTCGGGATCGCGGGCCAGCACCCTGCCGCCGTCGGCCTCGAGCCGCTCGAAGAAGGCGAAGTCGCCGAGCAGGCCGTACTTGATCACCTCGGCGTAGCCGGCGCGCATCTCGCGGTCGGGCAGGGTGTCCAGCACCGACAGGTCGGCCAGCACCAGCCGGGGCTGGTGGAAGGCGCCGATCAGGTTCTTGCCGCGCGGGGTGTCGATGGCGGTCTTTCCGCCAACCGAGGAGTCCACCTGGGCCAGCAGGGTGGTGGGAACCTGAACGAAGTCGATGCCGCGCTTGTAGATGGCGGCCGCGAAGCCGGCGAGGTCGCCCACCACGCCGCCGCCGAAGGCGACGATCAGGTCGCCGCGGTCCAGCTCCAGCGCCAGCAGTCGGTCGGAGACGTCGGCCAGGCCCTCCCAGCTCTTGGTCTGCTCTCCGGGCGGCACGATCACCGAGTGGCTTTCGATCCCGGCGGTCTTCAGCCGCTCGGCGAGCTCCGCGCCGTGCAGGCGATAGACCGTCTCGTCGCTGACCACGGCCACGCGACGCCGCCTGGCGAACGGCGCGATCCGCTCGCCGGCCTGAGCCAGAAGGCCGCGGCCGACCACAACCTCGTAGGCGCGCGCGCCCAGCCCCACCGGGATCGAACGGATCATTGGGCGGCGCCGTCCAGGTGGGCCAGCAGCGCGTTCAGCACCTGCTCGACGGTGACGTGGTGGGCCGAATCTGTGGTCTCCACGACAACGTCCGCCTCGGCGTAGATCGGGTAGCGCACCTGCGCCTGCTCCTTCAGCACCGCCATCGGATCCTTGCCGTGCAGCAGCGGCCGGTTGTCCTTGCGGGAAATGCGGCGGGCCAGCACCTCCAGGTCGGCCTTCAGCCAGACGGTGATCGCCTTGGCCTTCAGCAGGGCGCGGGTCTGCGGGTTCATGAAGGCTCCGCCGCCGGTGGCCAGCACGTGCGGCGGCTCCTCCAACAGCCTCGCGATCACCCGTCGCTCGCCCTCGCGGAAGCCGGCTTCGCCGATCTCGGCGAAGATTTCGGGGATGGATCGGCCGGCCGCCTGCTCGACCTCGACATCGGCGTCG
>JAQVDF010000452.1 GCA_028698405.1 Phenylobacterium sp.
CGTCGCCCGGCTTGGCGTCCAGAAGCGCGGTCTGCAGCCGCTCCTGCGCGTCGGGGCCCGGGCTCACGGCCAGGGTGGCGGCGTGGGCGGCGCTCGCCAGCAGGGCGCCGGCCAGCCCGATGATCAGGCGCTTCATCTCTCGTTCCCTCCCCCGGCCGCTTGCGGGCCGGTTCCTTCCCGTGTGTGGCAGGTTGACGCCCTTCCGCCGCGTCGTGCAACGGCGTGTCGCAAGCCGCGCGGCGCGGCCCCCGGGCGAGGGGAACCGGGCCCGCGCGCCCGTGTTTGCACCGGACCGACGGGAGGCATCGTGACCCGCACATCCGCCACAAGCCGCAAACCGGCCGCCCCGGCCGAGGCCCCGCTCGTACCTGGCGCGATGCCGGCGCCCGAGCGCCGCGCGAGCCCCCAGCCGCCGCCGGGCGCGGTCGCAGCGGCGTTGGCCGATCCGGCCCGCGAGGCGGGGGGCGCGGGTCTCGTCTACATGGCTTCCAGCGAGCGCCGGGCCGAGGAGATCGCCCGCGCCCTGCGCCAGTTCGCCCCGGACCTCGAGGTGCTGGCGCTCTCCCCCTGGGACTGCCTGCCGCTGGACCGCGCCTCGCCCTCGCGCGAGGTGATGGGCCGCCGCTGTGCGGTGCTGCGGGCGCTGGCCTCGCCGGCCGAGCGTCCGCGGGTGCTGGTCGTCGCTGTGGAGACGCTGCTGCAGCGCGTCCCGTCGCCCGAGGCCCTGGAGCCCGGCTGGCTGCGCATCCGGCGCGGCGAGGTCCTCACCCGCGAGACGCTGGAGGCCTTCGCCCAGATCGCCGGCTATCTCACCGGCGAGCGGATCGACGAGCCCGGCGAGATCGCCGTGCTGGGCGAGGTGGTGGACATCTTCCCGGCCGCCGCCACGGCGCCGCTGCGTCTGCGGCTCGGCGAGGGCGACGAGGTGCAGAGCCTGGAGGTCTACGACCCGCTCACCCAGCGCACCGAGGGGGAGGAACTGGACGAGGGCTGGATCGGCCCGGCCTCCGAGCTCGTCCTGCCGCCCACCAAGGCCGGCCGCGCGGTCGAGCGCGACCCCGGGATCGAGCACCGGCTGGCGGGCCACTACCGCAATCTGGAGAGCGTGCTCGCGCTGATGCCGAAGGCGAAGATCTCTCAGGACCCGTCGGCGCCCCAGCGGATCGACGGCTTCCTCGAACAGCTGAACGACGCGCGCGAGGCCCACCGCCTGTTCGGCGAGGGGGCGCTGGCCGCCGACGACGGCCTCTACCTCACCGCCGAAGAGTTCGCGGCCGAGCTCGCCGGGCGGGAGCGCGTCGAGCCGGAGCTGGACGGGGTCGCCGCGATCCCGAACTTCGCGCTGGAACGCAATCCGGGCGGCGCCTTCGCCGACTTCGTGCGGGAGCGGCTGGAAGCGGGCGAGCGGGTGTTGCTGACCGGCCTGCCGCATGAGCTGCGGCCCGTCGGGCGGGCCGTTCGGCGAGGCCTGGAGCGCACGCCGGAGGCGGTCGCGGCCTGGGACGAGGTGCTGGCGGCGGCGCCGGGCGCGCTGCTGATGGCGCCCTTCGACCTCGACGCCGGTTTCGCCGATCCCGAGCGGCGCCTGACGGTGATCGCCGCCCCCGACGTGCTGGGCGCCCGCGCGGCCAAGCCCAGCGGCGGGCTGGGCCTTTTGGAGCCGGAGCTGCGGGTCGGCGATGTGGTGATCCACGAGGATCACGGCCTGGGCGTGCTGCGCGCCGTCGAACCGGTGGAGGTGGAGGGCGCCGTGCGCGACGCCGTCCGCATCGAGTACTACGGCGGGGCGATGCTGCTGGCCCCGGTGGAGGAGTTCGGCCGCATCTGGCGCTACGGAGCCGAGGAGAGCGCCGTCAGCCTCGACCGGCTGCACACCGACGCCTGGGCCAGGCGCCGGGTGGAGATCAGCGCCGAGATCGACCGCACCGCCCGCGAGCTGGTCGCCCTCGCCAAGGCTCGGTCCGAGCGCAGGGCGCCGGTGCTGGTCCCGCCGCCGGGCCCCTACGCCCGCGTGGCCGCCCGCTTCCCCTATCCCGAGACCCGCGATCAGTCGGCGGCCATCGAGGCGGTGATGCAGGACCTGGCGTCCGGCCGGCCGATGGACCGGCTGGTCTGCGGCGACGTCGGCTTCGGAAAGACCGAGATCGCCATCCGCGCCGCCGCGGCCGTGGCCCTGTGCGGCAAGCAGGTGGCCATCGCGGCGCCGACCACGGTGCTGGCCCGGCAGCACTACGAGACCTTCCGCCGCCGCTTCGCGGGGCTCGGCGTCGAGGTCCGCCAGCTGTCGCGGCTGGTGGACACGGCCGAGGCGAGGGCGGTGAAGGCGGACCTGGCGGACGGCTCGGTTCGCATCGTCATCGGCACCCACGCCCTGGTCTCCAAAGACGTGAAGTTCGCCGACCTCGCCCTGGTGGTGGTCGACGAGGAGCAGCGGTTCGGCGCGCGCATGAAGGCCGAGCTGCGGGGCCTGGCGGAGAACCCGCACGTCCTGACCATGACCGCCACGCCGATCCCGCGCACCCTGCAGACCGCCATGGTCGGGGTGGAGGACGTCAGCGTCATCGCCACCCCGCCGGCCCGCCGCCGGCCGATCCGCACCTTCCTCTCGCCGTTCGAGCC
>JAQVDF010000024.1 GCA_028698405.1 Phenylobacterium sp.
GTCATCCTGGCCCACCTGATCGGCACGCCGCAGGAGCCGGACCTTTCCGGCCACGTGCTGATGGTCGAGGAGATCGGCGAGTACATGTACCGCATCGACCGCGACCTCTGTCAGGTGACCAGCGCGCCGGGCATGGCCAGGCTCGCGGGCCTGCGCATGGGCCGCTGCACCGGGGTGCCGGAGAACGATCCCGACTTCGTGCTCACCGAGGAGGAAGTCGCCCGCTTCTGGTGCGAGCGGGCCGGCATCCCTTACCTCGGCCGCGCCGACATCGGCCACGACGCCGGCAACAAGGTGGCGCCGTTCGGCCCGCGCTAGCGGCACGCCTCTTGCGAGCGTGCGCCCGATGCGGGCGCTTGCATGATCTCATCCGTATCTGGAGCCGGCAGCTTTTTCCTGGCGGCCGTGCAGCCTGCGCGGCCGGCGGCAGATATTGCCGTGTCGGCCGCGCCGGGAACGACCCGGATGGTGGCGCCGGTGCAGCCCGTCGCGCCCATCGCGCCGCCCGTCGGCCAACTCGTCACCGGTGAGGCCTTGGCCCAGCTGCAGGGCGCGAACTTCGACTTCGCCGCCGAGCGCGAGCGGCTGGCCGCGGCCAAGGCCGCCGGCGCCTATGGCCTGGCTTCGATGCCGGAGGTCCCGACCCTGCGGCCCGTACCGCCGAAGACGCCTCTGCGTGAGGTGGGGTCGCTGGGCTTCATTCCCGGAGACGTGCTGCACGGCGGCGGCGCGCGCGGGTTGATCGACCACGTCCGCGGCCAGGTGGCCGAGATCCGCGACCTGGCCCGCCGCGAGGCCGAGATCTCCGAACGCCTCGGCGAGCCGATCAAGATCGCCTTCGATCCGGACAGCGGCCACACCATCGTGCTGACCCGCGCAGACGCCGACTACGCGCGCGTCAGGAGCGCGGCCGAAGTCTACGACCGCGTGAAGTTCGACCTGCAGAAGATGGGCCTGTCGCTCGCCGACTTCCGGGATCTGCTGCGGGGCTGACGCCCCGGGAGCGTCAGGCGCTCGCCAGCGCGCTCTGGAAGAGGATGGCGCCGTCGGCGGAGCCGAGCTCGGGTTCGAAGGCGCGGTCGGGGTGGGGCATCATCCCCAGCACGTTGCCGGCCTTGTTGATGATGCCGGCGATGTCGCGGGCCGAGCCGTTGGGGTTTTCCAGATAGCGGAACACCACCTGGCCCTCGCCCTCCAGCCGGTCCAGCGTCTCCTCGTCGGCGAAGTAGTTGCCCTCGCCGTTGCCGACCGTCATCGCCACCTCGCGGCGGCCCTGATAACCGGCGGTGAAGCGGGTCTGGGCGTTGGTCACCTCGAGGGCGATCGGCTTGCAGACGTACTTCAGCTTCTCGTTGCGCAGCAGGGCGCCGGGCAGCAGACCCACCTCGGTCAGCACCTGGAAGCCGTTGCAGATGCCCACCGTGGCGACGCCGCGCTCGGCGGCAGCCTTCACCTCGGCCATCACCGGCGAAAGCGCGGCCATAGCCCCGCAGCGCAGGTAGTCGCCGTAGGAAAAGCCACCCGGCAGCACGATCAGGTCGAGGCCCTTCGGCAGCTCGGTCTCGCCGTGCCAGACCATCTCCACCTTGGCGCCCGTGGAGCGCTCCACAGCGACCTTGCAGTCGCGGTCGCAGTTGGATCCGGGGAAGACGATGACGGCGGCTTTCATGGGCGGGGCCTTAGCACTGTTCCGGCGGGGAGGGGAGGCGGCGGTTGGTCCGCAGATGGGCCTTTCGGCCTGCGGTTTCAAACCGGTCGGGGCGGCTAGCGGCCACGGGCGTCCTTCAGGCTGCGGATGTAGGCGACCAGCTCCTCGTAGCGGGCCTCATCGCCCCAGCGGCAGCCGCTGGTGCTGGTGGCGCCGCCGGCGCTGGATTGCATCAGGATGGCCGGATGAGCCGGGGCGTCGGGCAGCGTCACCACGAACGAGGGATTGCCGCTCCGGTGGTTCAGGAAGCGGTAGGGCTCGCCTGGGGAGGGGGCCTGAACGAGGTCCGGCATGGCCGCGATCTCGGCGGACAGGGTGTCGAACCCCTTGGCGCAGTCGAGGGCTGTGACGGCGGCCGGCGGCGGCGGGGCCTGCGGCGGCCCGGCCCCGGTATCGCCGCAGGCGGCGAGCGCGAGGGCGGCGGCCGCGGCCCAGGGCCTCACGCCAGCTCGACCCGGTAGCTTTCGATGACCGTGTTGGCGAGCAGCTTGTCGCACATCGCCTTGACCTCGGCCTCGGCCGCGGCCGGGTCGTCGGCCTTCAGGTCGAACTCGATGGTCTTGCCGACCCGCACGTGCTCGACGCCGGTCCAGCCCAGGCCGTGGAGGGCGTGCTCGACGGCCTTGCCCTGTACGTCCAGGACGCCGGACTTGAGGAAGACGTGGACCTTGGCGCGCACTAGTGGAGGCCTCCTTGGATGACCGTCGGCATCTCTTTCATGATGCCGAGCCGGCGGGCGACTTCGGTGTAGCTCTCGATGACGTTGCCCAGGTCCCGCCGGAAGCGGTCCTTGTCCAGCTTCTCGTTGGTCGCCGAGTCCCACAGCCGGCAGCTGTCGGGGCTGATCTCGTCGGCCAGGATCACCCGGGCGAAGTCGCCTTCCCAGATGCGGCCGTATTCGATCTTGAAGTCGACCAGGGTGATGCCGACCGCGCCGAACATGCCGCACAGGAAGTCGTTCACCCGCAGGGTGAGCGCCATCATGTCGTCGATCTCCTGGGTCGAGGCCCAGTTGAAGGCGGTGATGTGCTCCTCGGCGACCATCGGGTCGTGGAGCTTGTCGTCCTTGTAGTAGAACTCGATGATCGAGCGCGGCAGCGGCTGGCCCTCGGGCAGGCCGAAGCGCGTCGACAGGCTGCCGGCGGCGATGTTCCGGCACACCACCTCCAGCGGGATGATCTCCACCTCGCGGATGAGCTGCTCGCGCAGGTTCAGCCGGCGGATGAAGTGGTTCTGGATCCCGATCGAGTTCAACCGGGTCATGATGTACTCGCTGATCCGGTTATTGATGACGCCCTTGCCCTCCAGCACCGCCTTCTTCTTGGCGTCGAACGCAGTGGTGTCGTCCTTGAAATACTGGATGAGGGTGCCGGGCTCCGGGCCTTCGTAGAGGATCTTGGCCTTGCCCTCGTAAATCTTCTTGCGGCGGGTCATCTGTCGCCTTCTCCACAGACCAGGACTGCCGGCGGCGGAAAAATGAAAAACGCGCGACGCCCTTGATTGAACGCGCGCGGCTCCGACTCGGCCTCTGGCCCTCATGAGGCGAGCGGGAAATTAGCGGAACGATGTGTGCGGTGCAAACAGCGCGGATGCGGCGCCTTGAGGCGGCAGGCGCGTTTCGATTGCGGCCCGCGCTCGCCCGCGATAGGGAGGAGGCCTTCGCGGGGCGCAAGCTTTAGGGATCACATGACCACCTTCAACGATCGTGAACGGGGCTTCGAGAGTAAGTTCGCGCTCGATCAGGAACAGGAATTTCGGGCTACGGCCCGCCGCAACCGAATGCTGGCCGAGTGGGCGGCCGGCCTGATGGGGCTGTCCGGCGACAGCGTCGCCGAATACTCCAAGGCCGTGGTCCGCTCCGACCTGCAGGAAGCGGGCGACGAGGACGTGCTGCGCAAGGTCTTCGAGGACCTGAAGGGCGCGGGGGTGTCGATCACCGAAGCCGACGTCCGTCGCCGCATGGACGAACTGATGGCCCAGGCCCGCGAACAGGTGAAGTCCGGGCAACAGTAGCCCGCGACTTGCGTCCGGCCCTCGGGCGCCGGCCCCTTCGATCGTCTCAGACATCTGCGACCGCCGCCGGCCGCCGCTCGCCTCCGAGCGGCGGCCGGTGGTGCGCGTGGGGGGTATGGCCCCCTACGCCTTCATCTGGCTGTCCAGATACTTGCGGATCGCCGGGCCGAAGGGTGGGCGGAGCTGCTTGAGCGGGCCGATGTCCTTCTTGATCTGGGTGAACACCGACTTGCGGTGGCTGAACTCCAGGAAGCCGTCGCGGCCGTGGTAGCTGCCCATGCCGGCGGGGCCGATGCCGCCGAACGGCAGCTCCTCCTGGGCGACGTGGAAGATCACGTCGTTGACCGTCACCCCGCCGGAGGTGGTGGCGTTCAGCACCTTCTCCTTCTCGGCCGGATCGTCGCCGAAGTAGTAGAGGCCGAGGGGGCGGTCGCGGCCGTTCACGTAGCCGATGGCGTCGTCGACGCTGACGTAGCTCTTCACCGGCAGCACCGGGCCGAAGATCTCCTCCTGCATCACCTTCATGTCGTCGGTGGGCTCGAGGATCAGGGTGGGGGCGATCTTGCGGTGTTCCTGCTGCGAGAGGTCCTCGCCCTCGGGCTTCAGCTCGATCACCTTGGCGCCCTTGGCCCGGGCGTCGGCCACGTAGTCCTGGATACGGTCGTAGTGCCGCTGGGCGATGATCGCCGTGTAGTCGGGGTTGTCCTTGATGGTCGGGAACATCTGGGCGACCGAGCGGCGGGCGGCCTCCACGAAGCCGTCCATCTTGTCGCGCGGGGCCAGCACGTAGTCGGGCGCGAGGCAGATCTGGCCGGCGTTCAGCGTCTTGCCGTTCATGATCCGGGCCGCGGCGACGTCGAGGTCGGCGGTCTTGGAGACGATCACCGGGCTCTTGCCGCCCAGCTCCAGGGTCAGCGGCACCAGGTTCTCGGCCGCCGCCCGCATCACGTGGCGGGCGATCGAGGCGCCGCCGGTGAAGATCAGGTGGTCGAACGGCAGGCCGGCGAAGGCCTGGCCGACCTCGGGCCCGCCGGTGACCACGGCGATCTCTTCCTCGGAAAAGGCCGAGGCGAACATGGTCTTGAGCAGCTCGGAGGTGGCGGGGGTGTATTCCGAGGGCTTGATCATCGCCCTGTTGCCGGCCGCCAGGATCCCCGCCAGCGGCGCGAAGGTCAGGTTCACCGGGAAGTTCCAGGGGCTGATCACCCCGGCCACGCCCTTCGGTTGGTAGCGGATCTCGGCCTTGGCGCCGAACAGGCCGAGCAGGGCGGGCGTCGTCTTTCGCTTCTCCGGTCGCATCCAGCGGCGCAGGTTGTCGCGGGCATGCTTCAATGGGCCGATCGAGCCGGCCACGTCGGTGAAGGCGGTCGCCTCGCGCGAGCGGGAGCCGAAGTCGGCGTTCAGCGCCTCCTCGATGGCCTTGCGGTTGTCGATCAGCAGCGCGATGCAGCGCTCGATCCGTGCGATGCGCGTCTCGGCCGACGGGGCGCCGTCGCGCAGGTGGGCGGCCTTCTGGCGCTCCAGCAGGGCGAGCATGGCGGGGGTGTCCATGGCGTTTCCTCCAGTTCCGAGGAGAACGCTGTGCGCCGACGGCCCCGCTTGGCAAGCCTGACCTCGGGTAAGGCCCCCTTACGCCGCCGCCTGGGCGACGGCGTCCTTGCCGAACACGCGCTCGAAGATCACGTCGACGTTCTTGAAGTGATAGCCGAGGTAGAACAGCTCGCTGAGTTCGGCGTCGGAGAGGGTGACCTCGGGGTCGGCCTTCAGGAAGTCGAGGAAGTTCCCCTCGCCGCGCCACACCTTCATGGCGTTGCGCTGCACGGCCGCGTAGGAGGCCTCGCGGCTGAGGCCCTTCTGGGTCAGCGCCAGCAGCACCCGCTGGGAGTGGACGAGGCCGCCCAGCCGGTCGAGGTTCCTGGCCATGTTCTCCGGATAGACCACCAGCCGCTCGATGACGCCGGCCAGCCGGCGCAGGGCGAAGTCCAGGTGGACGGTGGCGTCGGGGCAGATCGCCCGTTCGACCGAGGAGTGGCTGATGTCGCGCTCGTGCCAGAGGGCGACGTTCTCCATCGCCGGCACGACGGCCGAGCGGACCAGGCGGGCAAGGCCGGTCAGGTTCTCGGTCAGGATCGGGTTGCGCTTGTGGGGCATGGCCGAGCTGCCCTTCTGGCCCGGATCGAACGGCTCTTCGGCCTCCAGCACCTCGGTCCGCTGCAGGTGGCGGATCTCGACCGCCAGCCGCTCGATGGAGGAGGCGACCACGGCCAGGGCCGCGAAGTAGGCGGCGTGGCGGTCGCGCGGAATCACCTGAGTCGACACCGGCTCGACCGCCAGGCCCATCTTCTCGGCGACGTAGGCCTCCACCTGCGGCGCCACGTTGGCGAAGGTGCCCACCGCGCCGGAGATGGCGCAGGTGGCGATCTCGAACTTGGCCATCGCCAGCCGCTCCTTGGCGCGCTGGCACTCGGCGTAGTGGCCGGCGAGCTTCAGGCCGAAGGTGGTGGGCTCGGCGTGGATGCCGTGGCTGCGGCCCACACAGGGCGTCATCCGATGCTCGAAGGCGCGGCGCTTGAGTGCCGCCAGCACCAGGTCGACGTCCTCGATCAGCAGGTCGGTGGCCCGCGAGAGCTGCACCGCCAGGGCGGTGTCGTTGACGTCCGAGCTGGTCATCCCCTGATGCAGGAAGCGAGCCTCGGGGCCGACCAGTTCGGTGACGTGGGTCAGGAAGGCGATGACGTCGTGCTTCACCTCGCGCTCGATGGCGTCGATGCGGTCGACGTCGAAGATCGCCCCGCGGCCCTTCTCCCAGATGACCTTGGCGGCCTCCTTGGGAATGACGCCGAGCTCGGCCATCGCGTCGGCCGCGTGGGCCTCGATCTCGAACATGATCGTGAAGCGGGTCTGGGGCGCCCAGATTTCCGCGGCTTCGGGACGGGTGTAGCGGGGGATCATGCGCGGCTCATGTGAGCCGCGCGCCGCCGAGTCAACCCCGCCGCCGATCCTCTCTCCTCAGCCCTCGTGCCAATCGCGCCGGACGGTGCGCCAGGACATCAGGAAGAAGGCCGCCGCCAGCAGCAGGCCCGAGTAGCCGAGGATGATCGCCCACCGCAGGCCGACCTCCGAGGCGCCGGTACAGGCCGGGTCGGCCACGCCTCCCGCCGAGACGGCCGCCCGGCAGGCGTCGAGGCTGAGGCCGGCGGCGAGCAGCTCGCGGTTGGCGATGAGGTCGGACAGCGCCCCGATGGCCGGCGGACCGCCCGCGTAGCCGATCAGGTTGACCACGAACAGCAGCTCCGCCACCGCGGTCGCCCGCATCCTGGGGTGCACCACCCCCTGGGCGATGGCGTACATCGAGCCCAGGTACAGCGAGCCGCCGAGCTGGGCGACGGCGAGCAGGGCGACGGCCACCGGCAGCGAGCCGCTCATGTAGCCGAACACGTTCAGCGGCCCGGCGACCATGAAGCCCACCGCCGGCAGCCAGGCGATGGCGTTGGGGTAGCGGCCGCGGATGCGGTCGGCGAGCCAGCCGGAGATGAAGGTGCCGATGGCCCCGAAGGCGCCGAGCAGCAGGCCGGTGATCTGCGAGGCCTGGAGAATGGACAGCTCGTGGCTGCGCATGAAGAAGGAGTTGGTGAACTGGCCGACGCCGTAGCCGACGAACGAGGCCATCGCCCCGCCGAAGGCGGCGTACCAGAAGGCCGACTTCTTCGACAGCAGACTGGCCGTCTCGCGCAGGCCGGGGGCCTCGATCGCGGCGCCCGCGCGCGGCGGCTCCTTCACCGTCAGCTTGACGAGGATGGCCAGCACCAGTCCCGGCAGGCCCAGCGTCAGGAAGGCTTCGCGCCAGCCCATGGCCTCGGCGATGATCCCGCCGCCGACCGCCGCCAGCATCGAGCCGATCGGGATGCCGAGAGCGTAGATGGACAGCGCCGTCGCGCGTGACTTCTCCGGGAAGTAGTCGGCGATCACCGACTGAGCGGGCGGGGTGCAGCCGGCCTCGCCGATCGAGACCCCGATGCGGGCCAGCAGCAGGGTCGCGTAGCTGGTGGCCATGCCGCAGGCGGCGGTCATCGCGCTCCACAGGCCCACGCACACCGCCAGGATGGTCATCCGGTTCTTGCGCTCGGCGAGCCGGGCGATGGGGATGCCGAGCAGGGTGTAGAGGATGGCGAAGGTCGGCCCGCCCAGCAGGCCCAGCTGGGTGTCGGTGAGGTTGAACTCGGCCCGGATCGGCTCCTGGACGATGGAGACCAGCACCCGGTCGATGAAGTTGAAGGTGTAGACCACCAGCAGGGCGAACAGGACCCAGGCGCGGTACGCGCGCGTGCCATGGCCCGCAAACGGAGCAGCGGCGGCGTCAGTCATACTCAGGCGTTTCCCACGAAAGCTCTTGTTGGGACGTCGGGGAGCGGCTCGCTCAGCGGGCCGTCATCGCGTCCGCCGCCTCGGCCGCCGCGCGGGCGCGGGCGATGTCCTTGGGCAGGGTGATGGCGGCGAGCAGGTAGTGGACGCCCGCCCAGGCGTAGATCAGGAGATTGACCACGATTCCCTGCCGCGTGCCCTGGGCCATCGCGGCCTTGCAGGCGGCGTCGACCGCCGGGCCCAGCCCCTCCTTGCCGACTCCGCCCGGGCACGTGGCGAAGAAGTCGCCGAGCTCGAAGGCCAGCCTGGAGAACTGGGACCAGCAGCCACAGGACGAGGTTGCGGTAGCCGGGCGAGTAGCTGGGGGCGGCCGGCGCGGCCCGCGCCTGTAGCGGGGTCATCTTCGAGGCGCTTCCGTGTCCCGTTCGCCGCCGGTCTTCCGGCCAAGGCTTGTTTTGGCCGGAAGACTAGCGGTGGATCGCGCCGGCTGGATAGCCCTTAGCCGACGTTGTCCTCGCGGATGGTGCGGCGGGCGATCCAGAAGAAGGCGAAGGCCAGGACGCCGAACAGGGTCGAGACGATCAGCGCCCAGCGGACGCCTTCACCGACGTGTTCGGCGCAGGCCGCCCGCGTGGCGAGCGCGGCGTCGGCGCCCAGCGTGCGGCAGGCCTCGACCGACAGCCCGACCTCGTTCAGCCGGAAGCTGGCGATGGCGTCGGACAGGGCCCCCACCGCCACCGGGCCGAGGCCCAGGCCGATCAGGTTGATGATGAACAGCAGGATGGCGGCGGTGGTCGCGCGCATCTGCGGCGGCACGATCGACTGGGCGGTGCCGTAGACCGGGCCGTACCAGATGGTGCCCAGCAGGCCGTTGATCACCAGGATGCACAGCGCCAACACCGCCGAATCGACGGTCACCGCGGTGATGTAGATCGGGATGGTCAGCAGGCTGGCGATGGCCGGGGCGACCATGTAGGCGCGCAGGTCCTTGGCCCCGAACTTGTCGGCCAGCCACCCGCCCAGCAGCGAGCCGGCGGCCCCGGCGGTGCCGCTCATCAGGCCGAGCGCCAGGCTGAGGAAGCCCAGGGACTGCAGGTTGAAGCCCAGGGTCGCGCCGAAGAAGCTGGCGAGCTCGGCCACCTCCTCGGTGTGGTTGCGCAGGAAGAAGGAGGCGGTGAACGGCGCGTGGCCGTAGCCGATGAAGGCCTTGATGGCCGCGGCGAAGGAGATGAACCAGAAGGTCCGCTTGGTGGCGAGCACCTTCATCGTCTCGCCGAAGGTCGGCTGCGCCGCCTGGGTGCGTTTGAATTCCTCGGAGAGCTGCTTGCGCGGCTCCTTCAGGGTGAAGAAGGCCAGCAGCGCGAACAGGATGCCCGGCACGCCGGCCACGAAGAAGGCGGCGCGCCAGCCGTAGGCGTCGGCGATCAGGCCGCCCATGATCAGGCCGAGCAGACCGCCCAGCGGCGTGCCCATCGAGTAGAAGGCCAGCGCCGAGGCGCGCTTCTCCTTCGGCACGTAGTCGGTGATCAGGCTGTGGGCCGGCGGGGTGCAGCCGGCTTCACCGACGCCGACGCCGACGCGGAAGAGGATCAGCTGGAAGAAGTTCTGGGCGATGCCGCACAGGGCGGTCATGCCGCTCCAGATCGCCACCGCCGTGCCGATGATCATCGGCCGGTTCTTGCGCTCGGCGAGCCGGGCGATCGGCACGCCGAGGAAGGTGTAGAAGATCGCGAAGGCCAGACCGCCCATCATGCCGATCTGCGTGTCGGTGAGCTTGAGGTCGTTCTTGATCGGCTCGGCCAGGATGTTGACCACCTGCCGATCGAGAAAGTTGACCATGTAGATGGCGAGCAGCAGCCCCATCGCATACTTGCGGTACCCGGGAGGCTGGGGAGCAATCCCCGTATCGGAAGCGGCCGCCGAGCCTGGCGCCCCCGTGGCAACGCTGCTCATCAATGTGCTCCCTTTGAAATCGCGCTAGTTCTTGTCGATCGCATGTAGAGGGGCTTGGCGGCGGTTTCGCAAGAGACGAAAGCGCGGCACAGTGGAGCTGAACACGTGGAACTGGTGATCGGGACCCGTCGGTGGTCCACCTGGTCGTTGCGGCCGTGGTTGGTGTTGCGTCGGAGCGGCCTGCCGTTCCGCGAGATTCTGGTGGCGCTGCGACAGACCGACGGCGCCACGCGCCGGGACATCCTGCCGCACTCGCCGTCGGGCCTGGTCCCCGCGCTGAAGGACGGCGAACTGACGGTGTGGGACTCGCTGGCGATCTGCGAGTACCTCGCCGAGAGGTCGCCCGATGCCCGGCTTTGGCCCGCCGACGCCGCCGCCCGGGCGTTGGCGCGCGCCGCCGCCGCCGAGATGCACTCCGGCTTCCAGGCGCTGCGCCAGGAGTGCGCGATGGCGCTGGACGAGCCGCCGAGGCCGGCCGAGCTGTCGGAGGCCGCGCAGGACAACGTGCGACGCATCGTTTCGCTCTGGCGCGACATGCTGGGCCGCCTCGGCGGGCCGTTCCTGGCCGGCGAATGGTCGATCGCCGACGCCTTCTACACCCCGGTCGCCACCCGATTCCGGACCTACCAAGTGGATCTGGCCGCGCTGGGCGATTCCGACGGCGCGGCGGCGGCCTATGCCGAGCGCCTCCTGGCCACGCCGGAGTTCCTCGAGTGGGAGGGGGCGGCGATCGAGGACCGCTGAGCCCATCTTTCGAGTTTTGAAAGCAAGCGGCGGAGTTTTTCGCCCGCCGGCCGGGGGTAGCCCATGTGCTCCAAGAGATCAGAGGAGCCGAACATGTTGATGGCCACTCCCGCCGAGGCCCGCCGCTGGGCCGCCGTGCTCGCACGCGACCCCGCCGCCGACGGCGAATTCGTCTATTCGGTCCGCACGACCGGGCTCTATTGCCGCCCGTCCTGCGCCGCCCGCCGGGCGCGGCGCGAGAACATCGCCTTTCACGAGACCTGCGCCGAGGCCGAGGCGGCGGGCTTCCGTCCCTGCCGCCGCTGCCGACCGAACGAGCCCTCCCGGGCCGAGCGGGACG
>JAQVDF010000453.1 GCA_028698405.1 Phenylobacterium sp.
TCGTCGCCCCGGTCGTGCAGGCCGAGTGGCAGGAGGTGGATGCCCTGGACGCGACCGCCCGCGGGGCCGGCGGCTTCGGCTCGACCGGGGTCGTCTAGCCCAGCGGAGGGGGCGGCTCGAAGCCGCGCACCTGCTCCTCCAGCGCCTGGGCGATCCCCAGCGTCTTCGAATCCGCGCCGTACGGCCCGATCAGCTGCACCCCGATCGGCAGACCCTGGGACGTAAGCCCCGCGGGAACCGCCGTGGCCGGCAGGTGGCAGGCGGTGGCCAGCGCGATCCAGCCGAGCATGGCCGTGTAGGGGCGCTCCCTGCCGTCCGAGGTCTTCAGCCGCCGGGCGTCGAACGGCCTGTGGTCGTGGGGAAAGGCCGGAACCGGCGCGATGGGGGCCATCAGCACGTCGATCTTGCCGAACATGGCGCCGCCCTCCTGACGCAGACGGACCAGGACCGCGTCGGCCGCAAACCATTCGCGGTGACGGGCGGTGTAGCCGAGCACCGCCGCCGCGCGGCTGAACGGGCCAGCGCCGGAGGCCCTGGCGAGCTTGGCGCCCGGCCGCATCAGCTCCATCCGTCGGATGGCGGCGTCCGGCAGGTCCTCGGAGACGGTGGCGCTGAGCAGCAGGACGTAGGCGTCGAGCAGGGCCGCCACGTCGACCGGCGCGCGGATCTCCTCCACCCGGGCGCCCGCCTTCTGCGCCTCGGCGGCATAGGCCTCGATGGTCTCGCGCACCTGCGGGTCGAGCGGCAGCAGCGGCTCGTCGAGCCACAGCCCGATCTTCACCTGCGACAGCGCCGGCGGCGGGGCGACCGGAGCCACCGCGGCCCCGGCGATGGCGGACAGCAGCAGCCGAAGGTCGCGGGCCGAACGGGCCATCGGTCCCACCACGTTGAGGTCCCGCTGCACCAGCGATCCCGGAGCCGGCGGAATGTGGCCGCGCTGCGAGACGAGGCCCCAACTCGGCTTGTGGGAATAGACGCCGCAGAAGCTGGCCGGCACGCGCAACGAGCCGCCGATGTCGGAGCCGATCTCCAGCGCGGTGATGCCCGCCGCGAGCGCCGCCGCCGCCCCGCCGGAGGAGCCGCCACAGGTCCGCGCAAGATCCCAGGGGTTGTTGGTCGTCCCGTAGAGGCCGTTGTAGCTCTGCCAGTCGCCGGCCATCACCGGCACGTTGGTCTTGCCCCAGATCACCGCCCCGCTGCGGCGGGCGCCTGCGACGGCTGCGGCGTCCATGGCCTGGCGCCGGCGCAGGCCGGCCAGGCCGGCCGAGGCGGGCAGGCCGGCGACGTCCAGGGTGTCCTTGACGGTGATCGGCAGGCCGGCCAGCGGACCCAGGGTCTCGCCCCGGGCGCGCAGCTCGTCGATGGCCTTGGCCTGCAGCAGGGCCCGCTCGGCGGCGACGGCGACCACCGCGTTGAGCGGCCCGTTGCGACGCGCGTGACGGGCGAGCGCTACCTCCAGCAGCTCGACCGCGCTCACCGCCTTCGCCTGCAGGGCGGCGATCTGGGCGGCGGCGTCACGGTCGAGGAGGTCGGCCATCAGTCCTTCGGCGTCAGCCCCAGCACGTCCTGCATGTCGTACTCACCGGGGGACCTGCCGGCGACCCAGCGGGCCGCCTCGACGGCGCCCCTGGCGAACAGGCTGCGGTCTCTGGCCGAGTGGTGGAAGGTCAGGATCTCGTCCTCGGCGGCGAACACCACCGAGTGCTCGCCGACGATGCCGCCGCCGCGCAGCACGGCGAAGCCGATGTCCCCGACACGCCTGGGGCCTGTGATGCCGTCGCGCACCCGCTGGGCGAGGTCGGCCAGCGCCACCCCGCGGCCCTGCGCGGCCGCCTCACCGAGCATCAGGGCGGTGCCGGAAGGAGCATCCACCTTGCGGCGGTGGTGGGCCTCGACGACCTCGACATCGTAGTCGCGGGCGGACAGCGCCGCGGCGGCCTGGCGCACCAGGCCCATCAGCATGTTGACCCCCAGCGAGAAATTGCCGGCCCGCACGATGGGCATACGCTGCGCCGCCCGGGCGACGCGGGCCAGCTGCTCGTCGGTCCAGCCGGTCGGGCCGGACACCAGCGCCTTGCCGCCGAGCTCGGCGAGCCGCTCGGCCAGCGCCGCCGAGGCCTCGGGGCTGGTGAAGTCGATGACCACGTCCGCCGCGGCCACGGCTTCCTCCAGCGGCACGAGGCCCGCCTCGCGTACGACCCGCCGGTCGAAGCCGGCGACGGCGATCATGTCGGTCCGCTCCTCCAGCGCCGCGGCCACGGCGCGGCCCATGCGCCCTTCGGCGCCGGCGATGGCGATCTTGATCGGCTCGGACAGTGTCACCTCCCTCGGCTCCCTTCCCGGCTAGTCTCGCAAGGGGCGGCGGGGGTCAACGGGAAACGGGCGTGCGCGCCCCGGTGAGCAGCTGAACACCGGCGGCGGCCGTCTGGGCGAGCGTCTCTTTCCGGTCCCCGGCCCGGGCCCGGATGGCGAGACTGTGCAGGATGGCGGCGGCCATTCGGGCCCGCGCCACGGGGTCGGCGTCCGAAGCGATCTCGCCGGCGGCGCGGGCCGCGCGGAAGCGGGCCTCGAAGGCCGCGTCCAGCCCGGCGATCCCTTCCGCGATCTCGGAGAT
>JAQVDF010000454.1 GCA_028698405.1 Phenylobacterium sp.
TGTGCTCTTCCGATCTCATCGGCATCTCCACTCTTTCGATCGCCACCTGGGCCTTCTTCCGCATCGACCAGACGACCCACGAGCGCAACCTGCGCACCGCCCGGGAGGCGATGGCCCGCGCCGAAGCAGCGACGGAGAGCGGCGAGCCGCCGGCGGTCGGCGCGCCGGTGACAAGCGGGCGGATCTAGTCCGGCCCCGGCATGGCCGCGATCCAGGCGCGGATCAGGGCCAGGCCCTCCTCGTGCGTCAGGCTGCGGCCGAGCTCGGGCATCATTACGCCCGGTTCGGTCGAGGCCATGCGGTGGACGAGGATGGACTCGTCCGGTCGCCCGGGCGCGATGGACACCGCCAAGCCGCCCGAGCCTCGGCCGGCCGCCACCGGCGCCTTGCCGATCCCCAGGGCGTGCGGCCGGGTCTCTTCCAGATTGAGGTTGAGGCCGCTGTTGTCGGCAATACCCGTGGGGCTGTGGCAGTGGCCGCAGTTGGCGTCGAGGTAGCCGCGGGTCCGCGCCTCCAGCGTCTCGGCCGGATCGTCCCACACCGGCGTGCGTGGCGCGGCCTGCGGCGACGGCGCGCCTTCCAGCAGGCCGAGGCGCGCCAGGCGGGCGAGCTGGTTCTCGGTCCTTTCCGGATAGGCGAAGGCTGCGTTCAGGTTGCGCGCGCTGGGGCCGAGCGGGGCCATCACGCCGTCGCGGGAATGGCATTCCTTGCACTGGTTGGCGTTGGGCACGCGGTAGTCGACGCTTCGCCGCGCGCCTTTCGCGTCGACGAACCCGGTCTCGATCCAGGCGCCGGCCCGCTTCAGCACCGCTTCGGTTCCGTCCTCGTTCCAGACATAGGCCAGCGCGACCCAGCCGTCCGGCCGGTGGATCAGCAGCCGGGTCTCCAGCTTGCGCACCGCCTCGTTCGGCCGGCGCAGGTCGGCGGGGTAGGCGAAGGTCTTGACCATCGCCGCCCCCACCGGGAAGTCGAGCGGCCCCTGGGGCGTGTAGCGGATGCGGGTCCCGGGCGGCAGGTAGAACCAGCGCTGCTTCTCGGCGTAGTCGCTGAACAGCGGCGTCGCCGGCGCGAACGGGACGAGCTCGGCCGCCGGCCGCCCCGCGGCGTCGAACAGCCCGTAGGCCGAGATGTTCAGTGCGGGCCTTTCGGCCAGCAGCGCCTTTCCCGAAACGTGCGCCGGGGCGGGAGCCGTCCCGCCTGCCAGCAGCGCCGCGGCGCAGGCCAGGCCGGCGAGCGCGCGCCTCACGATCCCAGCGCCGCCTGGTCCGTCGGCAGGGCCACCGACTGCGGCTCCTCGATGCTCCCGTGGTCCAGGCTCGGCGCGACCGAGGGGTTGGCCTGCATCAGCGCGCCGGGGGCTGGCAGCCCGAGGCTCAGCACCGGCCCGTCGAGGGCGCGGATGCGCACCACCTGCGGCTCGGAAAAGCCCTTGGGCGTGAAATTGGTCACTCCGTCCCAGATCACCGGCGGCAGCGCCTCGCCCCCGATCGCCTTCAGCAGCAGGTCGCCGCCGGGGAAGCCCGGGCTCCAGCCGTTACGGCCGATCCGGTTGTCCCGCACCACCACGTCGCGCGGCAGCGGGTTGTAGGAGGCATCGTCGTAGGGGCGGGTGTAGGAGACCAGCAGCACCGCGGCCGAGCCGTTGCCGTCGATCTCGTTGTCGAACACGTGCACGTCGCGGTTGGCCATCACCATCACTCCGGTGCCGGTGGGCACCTCGGCGACGATGTTGCCCTTGGGCGCGAAGTTGGGCGTGTCGTTCTGCACGATGCGGTTGCGGAACACCCGCACCGAATGGCCACCCATCACCGGCAGGCCGGGCAGGTCGAACACCAGGACGCCGCCGGCGTTGCGGGTGGCGAGGTTGTCGTGGACGTCGGCGTTCATCGAGTTCTCGATCTCGATGCCGGCGACGTTGAACTCGGCGGTCGAGTTGCGGACCACGATGTTGCGCGACTGGCCGACGTAGATGCCTGCGTCCGAGGCCCCGCGCACCGTCACCTTGTCGATCAACACGTTGGAGGAGCTGACCGGATAGACGCCGTAGGCGCCGTTGGTCTCCTTGGGCCCGCCTGTCCACTCGACCCGGAGGTTGCGGAAACTGATCTGGTCGGAGTCCTTGGCCTTGATCCCGTCGCCGCGGGTGTCCTCCACCGCGAAATCGCGCAGTACAACCTTGTCGGAGGTGACCAGCAGGCCCTCGCCGGAGCCCTTCTGGCCCTTGAACGACAGAACTGTGGCGTCGGGCCCCGCGCCGCGCACCGTCACCCCGTCGACGTCCAGCGACAGGCCGTCGATGAGCTCGTAGCGGCCGGCGGCGAGCTCGACCACGTCGCCCGGCTTGGCGTCCAGAAGCGCGGTCTGCAGCCGCTCCTGCGCGTCGGGGCCCGGGCTCACGGCCAGGGTGGCGGCGTGGGCGGCGCTCGCCAGCAGGGCGCCGGCCAACCCGATGATCAGGCGCTTCATCTCTCGTTCCCTCCCCCAGCCGCTTGCGGGCCGGTTCCTTCCCGTGTGTGGCAGGTTGACGCCCTTCCGCCGCGTCGTGCAACGGCGTGTCGCAAGCCGCGCGGCGCGGCCCCCGGGCGAGGGGAACCGGGCCCGCGCGCCCGT
>JAQVDF010000455.1 GCA_028698405.1 Phenylobacterium sp.
GACGTGCTGGCGATGAATGCCGAGGTGCGCGCGGCGCGCAAGATGGCGGGCGAGCTGGGCGCAGGCGTGGAGATTGAGACGGCCCGAGGCCGGCGCGAATTTGCTGACGGCGACCGGCTGGTGTTTCTGAAGAACGACAGCGAGCTAGGCGTGAAGAACGGCACGCTTGGCACCGTTGAGCGGGTCGCGGGCGACCGCCTCGCCGTGCGGCTGGACGATGGCCGGGAAGTGGCTTTCAGCGCCGAGCAGTACGCGCACGTTGACCACGGCTATGCCCTGACCATCCATAAAGAGCAGGGCGTGACCGTGGACCGGGCCTATGTGCTGGCGACCGGCGGAATGGACCGCAGCCTTGCCTATGTCGGCATGACGCGGCACCGGGAGGCGGCGACCCTTTACGCGGGCGCTGACGATTTCACCGACCGTCGCGTGGGCCGGTTGGTCGAGCATGGCGCGGCCCCCTACGAGAACAACCCGGAAAACAGCGAGAGCTATTTCGTTACGCTCGAAACCGACAGCGGCAAGCGGCATACGATTTGGGGCGTGGACCTTGCCCGCGCCGTCGCGGAATCCGGCGCGGAGCTGGGCGACCGGATCGGCCTTGAGCATGTCGGCTCCGAAACGGTGCGCTTGCCCGATGGCACGACCGCCGAGCGCAATAGCTGGCGGGTGCGCGACGGCGCCGAGCTGGCCTATGAAAAGCTGGCCGGGCAGTTGGCGCGGGAGCGACCGAAGGAAAGCACGCTCGATTTTGCCGAGACGGCCTATCAGTTCGCGGAGGCGCGCGGCTTCGACGGCGAGGGCGTCGTGCGGCGCTGGATCGAGCGCGGCCGGGAAAAGCTGACCGAGCTGGGCGAGCGTGCCGAGAAGGCCATTACCCGCGTTCTCGAGCGCGCCGGTATCCGCCGCGACGTGCCGGCGATCGGCAGCGCGACGGTGGAGCAGATCGAGGCGCTACGGGACGGCCCGCAAAGGCCGCAGGAGCGGCCACAGGGCTTTGTTCCGACCGACCGGCACCGCGACATGGCCGAGCTTGTCGGCGGCCCGGAAACGGGCGCACAGCCGCCCCAGCAGCCCACGGGGCGGCAAGGTCAGGTTCTGGACCGGCTCCGCGCCGAGTTGGCCGAGGCGCAGAAGTCCGGCGACGAGTTGCGCGCCAAGATGGCCGCCGGCCGACTGGACAAGGCCGAAAGGCTGGCCGCTGCCGGCGAACGGCTGGACCTGCACAGCGAGGCAATCCGCCGGGCCGGGTTCGACGCTTTGCGCGGCGACCAACAGGCCGCGCCGGTCGCGCCGGCCGAACGGCAGCAGCCGGCCGGGTATCTCGACAAGCTACGCGACGAGCTGGCGGCAGCGCAGCAGGCCGGCGACGAGGCGGGGGCCGTGGCAGCAGCCGGCCGACTGGACAAGGCCGAAGAACTGGACCGCGCCGGCAAGCCGCTGACGCACCACGTCAGCGAGATCGAGAAGGCCGGCACGGCGGCCTTGCGGGAATGGGCGGCCAAACAGCGCAGCAATGCCGCGCCGGCCGCCACTATGACACAGGAGGAAGCCGCGGCGCTGGAACGGATACGGAATGCACGGAACCGCGAGAAGCAGCGGGACCGCGACAGAGGGCAAGAGCTGGATTGACCACCACCGATAGGAGGAAAGACCGATGAACGACACCAAAGAAAACAGCGGGTGGGCCACCCCGGAAAACAGCCCCACGGGCTGGAACCCTGACGAAACGGACAGGCTGGCGGCCTTTGAGCGAGGATCGCGCGAGCGATCCGCCGCGAGCCGGGCGCAGCGCGAGGCGACGGCCGAGCGGGTCGAGGTTGTCGAGGTCCGCGACGTCACCGACCCGAGCCGGGTCTACACGCCGCTAGAGCGGCCGGAACGGCAACCGTTACAGGAGCGCGAGGCGAGCGCCCCGGAGCTGGCCGGCGGCGGCGATGCGGCCAGCATCGAGGACAAGCAAGGCTGGGAGGCCCAGCAAGGCGAGATCGAGGCGGCCGAGCTGGACGCGGCCGATATCGAGGTTGAAGGCGAAGCCGAGCAGGCGGCGGCCGATCCGGGCGCGGGCTGGTCACAGGCGCAGTCAGCCGCCGCCGAGCTGGACGCGACCATTGTTCATCGCCAGCAGGGCGGGCACCAGGTCGCGCAGCTTTCGCCGGCAGCGGAGGCCGCCCTAGAACGCATCCGGGCCGCCCGCGCGCAGGAGCGAGACTCCCGCGACCAAGAGCTAGAGCGGTGATGCACCATGAGCATGGTGCGTTGTCGCTACTGCAAGCATGGGCCGATCCATGTCACGGCCCGGCGCTGCCCCCGATGCGGGGGCAAGGAGCCGGGTAGCCGGCCGCTGGAGATCGTCATTGCTCTTGTCGGGCTGTGCATCGCCGGGGTGTTGGCATGGCACTACTGGCCGATGTAACCCGGATGGAAAAGAAAAGGAGCGTCGGAGCGACCTATGTTGATGCTTAAGTCGATATCACCCGAGCAGGCGACCCGAACGTTCGGAGGCTCCTCGCTGTCCATTCGCTCCCCTGGCGCGGTATGAACCGCCGCCTCATAGTGCAGTTTGATCCTGACGAGCCCAGCATGTCTGCGC
>JAQVDF010000025.1 GCA_028698405.1 Phenylobacterium sp.
CTTCAAGACCGGCCGCACCTACATCGAGGTGCTGAAGAGTGTCGACTTCGACGCGCTGCACGGCGACGTGACCATGGTCATGGGCCCCTCGGGCTCGGGCAAGTCGACGCTGGTCGCCACCCTCTCGGGCCTCCTGAGGCCCGACGCGGGCCAGGTGACGGCGCTTGGCGAGGCGCTGTGGGACATGCGCCCGGCCCGCATCGACAAGTTCCGCCTCGACCACTGCGGCTTCATCTTCCAGGGCTTCAACCTGTTCTCCGCGCTGACCGCCCTGCAGCAGGTCACGACGGTGCTGAAGTACCGCGGCCTGACGCCCGAGGCGGCCCGCCGCAAGGCGGCCGAGGCGCTGGAGGAGGTGGGCCTGGGTCACCGGATGAACCAGCGCCCCGCCGAACTCTCCGGCGGCGAGAAGCAGCGGGTGGCCATCGCCCGCGCCATCGCCAAGGACCCCCAGCTGCTGTTCGCCGACGAGCCGACCTCGGCCCTCGACGGCGAGAACGGCCAGGTGGTGATCAAGCTGCTGCACCGGGCCGCCAAGGAGCACGGGGCGGCGGTGATCTGCGTCACCCACGACGGCCGCCTGGAAGCCTACGCCGACCGCATCATCCACCTTGAGGACGGGCGGATCACCAGCGACCGCCGCACCGGCCAGCCGGCCGCCGCCCCCGAGCCCGCGCTCATCGGAGCCTGAGAAGAAAATGTTCGCCTTCGTTCGCCGCCGCCCCGTCTGGCTGATCACCGCCCTGGCCGTCCTCCTGGCCGTCGGGGGCGTCGTCTATTCCGGCCAGGCCCGAGCCAAGAAGGCCGAGGAGGCCGCCGCGGCCGCCAAGGCCGCCCCGCCCAGCCCCTACGTCGCCGTGGCCAACGGCAAGGCCGACGTCGAAGGCGGGCTGATCCAGGTGGCGGCGCGCACCGCCGGCATCGTTCGCGAGGTCTACGTCTACGAGGGGGACACCGTCACCCGCGGCCAGCCCCTGGCCCGGCTGGAAGACGACCAGCAGCGGTTGAACGCCCAGCGGGCGCTGGCCGAGCTCAATCAGGCCAAGGCCCAGATCGCCATGACGGAAGTGGAGCTTTCCACCGCCCGGCGCGAGCACGAGCGGCTGAGGGCGTTGTCGGCGTCCAACTTCGTGGCCGGCCAGAAGCTCGACCAGGCGGCCGACGCCGTGCGCCAGGCCGAGGCGAGCCTCGCCGCCCAACGGGCCGCCATCGCCACCGCCCAGGCGCGGCTCGCCCAAGCCAACTACGAGCTGGAGCTGACGGTGATCCGTGCGCCGGCAGACGGCCGCATCGTACGTCGCCAGGCCAACCCGGGCGCCGGCGCCTCGACACTGAACGTCTCCAACATGTTCGATCTCGAGCCGGCGGGCGCGCGGATCGTCCGCGCCGAGGTGGCGGAGCTCGCCCTGCCCTCGGTCGCCATCGGCCAGGCCGTGCAACTCTCCGCGGAGGGCGATCCTGCCAAGGTCTACACCGGACACGTGGTGCGCCGGGCGGGGATGTTCGGGGCGCGCAAGCTGCAGTCCGACGACCCGACCGAGCGGGCCGACGATCGTGTCGTCGAGGTGGTCGTCAGCGCCGACGACACCCCGTTCCTGATCGGTCAGCGCGTGCTGGTGAAGTTCATGCGCACCGATCTGGCGCAGCGCTGACTAGGGCGCAGCGCCGATCAGGCGTCGCCGCCCACGTCCAGGCGGCTGGCTTCCACACCGCCGCCGGTGACCTTGACGCCCAGGAACCGCATCTCGCCGTTCCGGAAGCTGATGTCCTCGAGGGGCACGTCGTTGTCGCGCTTGAGCTCGGAGAAGTCCGAAAGCGTCAGGCGCAGGGTCATGTCGGCGAGGTCCGCCCCGTCCTCCACCGCCTTGCCGATGGCCTCGCGGAAGTGGATCGCCACCTTGCCCCTCTTGCGCATCGGCGCGGGTCGGGCGGAGGCGGGTCGGGCGTAGCTGGCGGGCGGCATCGGAGAGGCTCCTGGGGTCGGGGGAGAAGAGGCGGGACGGACTAGTAGCGCTCGCCCCAGACCAGCACCTTGCAGGGCTGGCCGGCGTCCTGGGCGGCGCGGGCGCGCTTGTTGGCCGCCGCCTTGGCGACCTCCTTGTCCGGAGACCGCTCGATGACCATGCCGTCGTGCTCGACGGCCCAGCCGCCGTCGTGCGGCGAAACGGTGAAGACGGTGCGTTCGGGGCCGTCGCGGGCTGCCATGGAAGAGGCCCTTTCCGGCGGCGTTCGGCCGCCCTTGCGCCGCCGGCGCCGTTGAGCGGCGCCTGAAGCGGCCATGTAGATCATCAATATAGTCGCGAACTTCGCCGGCGTCGCCCGCGATCTCGGATCGCATTTCGGGACGAGGCTCGGTGCGAAGCAAAAAAAATCAGGCCGGCTTTGCGGCCGGCCTGATCTCTTGTTCGGTTCGGAACCTTAGGCGCTCTGCAGCTGGCCCGCGGAGAACTTGCCGCTGCGCTTGTCGCGCTCGAGCTCGTAGCTCAGCTTCTGACCTTCGTGGATCGAGCCCAGACCGGCGCGTTCGACCGCCGAGATGTGCACGAACACGTCCGCGCCGCCTTCGTCCGGTTGAATGAAGCCGAAGCCCTTGGTGGCGTTGAACCACTTAACAGTGCCGATCATGTTGTATTTCCCTTTCCGGGCATGAAGTTTCGCACCGCCAAACGTTGGCGATACGATCAAATTGTCGGAGAGGTCGTGGGGGTAGTCCCGGAAGCCCGATTGAAGATCGAGTAGAGAGCCGCCGAACCAAAACGATATTCGATACAGAGAATGTCGCATCTTCGACCCTGGCGGGCAAGCTGTTTCTCGACAATCTTGCCCAAGGCGGCTCTACTATTGGCTAGCGTCTTGATTTCACTGGCGCCCTGGCGGTCGCGCCGGGCTCACGCGACGGCCCGCTTGACGGCCCTGCCCGCCCCGGCCTAACCCGCGCCGTCGCAGTTTCTAGAGAGACGGGAGACTTCCCTCATGGCCGACATCCGCTTCGACAACCGTGTGGCCATCGTGACCGGCGCGGGAGGCGGCCTGGGCCGCCAGCACGCGCTCGAACTGGCCCGCCGCGGCGCCAAGGTGGTGGTCAACGATCTGGGCGGCTCGGTCGACGGATCGGGCGGCAGCTCGGAGGCGGCCCTGAAGGTCGTCGAGGAGATCAAGGCGGCCGGGGGCGAGGCGATCGCCAACGGTTCGTCGGTGACCGACGACGCCGGCGTCGCCAACATGGTCAAGCAGGCCATGGATCAGTGGGGCCGGATCGACATCCTCGTCGCCAACGCCGGCATCCTGCGCGACAAGACGTTCGCCAAGATGGACATCCCCGACTTCGAGCTGGTCCTCAACGTGCACCTGATGGGCACCGTGAAGCCGGCCAAGGCGGTCTGGGAGATCATGCGCAACCAGAACTACGGGCGCATCGTGGTCACCACCTCCTCGTCGGGCCTGTACGGCAACTTCGGCCAGTCGAACTACGGCGCGGCCAAGCTCGGCATCGTCGGCTTCATGAACACCCTTCGCCTCGAGGGGCAGAAGAACAACATCCACGTCAACGCCATCAGCCCGGTCGCGGCCACCCGCATGACCGAGAACCTGATGCCTCCGCAGATCCTCGAGCGACTGAAGCCGGAATACGTGACCCCCGGCGTCGTCTATCTCTGTTCGGAAGAGGCCCCGACCGGCGTGATCCTGACCGCCGGCGCCGGCGCCTTCGCCTCGGCCAAGATTTATGAAACCGAGGGCGTCTACCTGGGCGACAAGGGCCTGTCGGTGGAAGAGGTCCGCGACAACTGGGCCAAGATCGTCGATCCGACGGGCCAGCAGGCCTACAGCACGGGCGGCGAGCAAAGCCAAAAATTCTTCCGGAAGATGCAGGAAACCCAGGGGTCGTAGCCTGCGCCGAAAGCGGTTCGGACGATCGTTGAACGGGGTCGTCCGAAACCTCTTGCTTCCGCCTGGGTGATCGCGCGTAACTTATCTGCGGCAGGCGACCGGTCGAGAGTCGCCGCCGAAGTGAGGAGACGCCGTTTGAACCGTTCGACCGCGGCTGCGACGCAGCACGCTCCCCTGGCCCTGGGCATTGTTCTGGCGTTCGCCGCCACCAGCCTGCCGCTCTCGGCGGTGACCATCGCGATCGGCGTCTACCTGCCGCAGTACTTCGCCCGCAACCTGGGCGTCGAGCTCGGCGTGGTCGGCGCCGCCTTCGCTCTCATCCGCCTCATCGACATCCCGCTGGACCCGCTGCTGGGCCTGGCCATGGACCGGACAAAGACCCGCTGGGGGCGGTACCGGATATGGACCGTCGCCGGCGCACCGGTGCTGATGGTGGCCATCTACATGCTGTTCATGGCCCCCGAGGGGGTCAGCCTCGCCTACATCATGACCTGGCTGCTGGTGATGTACCTCGGCACCTCGATGCTGCACCTGTCGCACGCCGCCTGGGGCGCGACGCTGGCCAAGACCTACAACGAGCGGGCGCGGATCTTCGGCGTGATGGCCGCCGTCGGCGTCGCCGGGTCGGTGCTCGTCCTGACCATGCCGATGGTGGTCAAGCTGCTGGGCTTCGACGAGGAGGCCCTGGGCGTTCCGGGCATGGGCTGGTTCATCCTGGCGCTGACCCCGGTCGCCGTCGCCGCGGTGGTCTGGAAGACGCCGGAATACATCGCCCCCGAGGTGAAGGGGCACCAGTTCCAGCTGCGCGAATACTGGAGCCTCTTCGCCCGTCCGACCATGGGCCGCATCCTGCTGGCCGACCTGCTGCTGGCGCTGGGCCCCGGCTGGATGGCCGCGGTCTACATGTTCTTCTTCACCGACAGCCGCGGCTTCTCGACCTCCGAGGCCTCGCTGCTGCTGATGGTCTACATCGCCGCCGGCTTCGTCGGCGCGCCGATGATGGGCCGCCTGGCCATGAAGATCAGCAAGCACAGGGCGGTGATGGTCGCCACCACCGGCTACAGCCTGATCCTGATCTGCCTGATGGCCATCCCGAAGGGGAACGTGCTGGTCGGCATCTTCCCGATGTTCATGGCCGGCTTCCTGGCCGCGGGCTTCACCGTGCTGCTGCGGGCGATGACCGCCGACGTGGCCGACGAGATCCGGCTGGAGCAGGGCAAGGAGCGTTCGGGCCTGCTCTATGCCCTGACCACGCTGACCAGCAAGATCGCCGGCGCCTTCTCGATCTGGCTGACCTTCATGGTGCTGGAAAAGGTCGGCTACCAGGCCAAGGCCGGGGCGGTGAACACCGCCGAGGCCATTCGCGGCCTGGAGCTGGCCTACCTGATCGGCCCGATCGTGTTCGTGATGCTGGGCGGGGTGTGCATGTTCGGCTACCGGCTGGGGCCGGAGCGGACCGCCGAGATCCGCCGCCTGCTCGACGAGCAGGAAGCCGCCTCCTACGACCAGTCGGCGGTGATCGACACCCTCGATCCGGGCGAGACTTCGATCCCCTCGCCGCTGATCGAGCCGTCGAGGAGCTGAGCTTGCGCCGTCCCGGCCCTGCGCGGGCCGGGACGGACCGCCGCTAATCCTTGAGCTGAGCCATCACCGCCTGAGCCGCGGCGCGGAACGCCCTGGCCGGAGCGCTGTCGGGCGCGGTCGCCACGAGCGGGCGGCCGTCGTCGCAGGCCTGGCGCAGGGCCACGTCGATGGGGATTTCGGCCAGCAGCGGCACGCCCAGCCTGTCGGCCTCGGTCCGCGCGCCGCCGGATCCGAAGATCGGGATCGGCGTGCCCGTCGCCGGGTCGGGGAAGTAGGCCATGTTCTCGACGAGGCCCAGCAGGCGGGCGCCGGTCTTCTGGAACATCGACACCGCCCGGCGCACGTCGATCAGCGAAATCTCCTGCGGGGTCGAGACCACCACCACCCCGTCCAGCTTCTGCTTCTGAACGAGCTCCAGCTGGATGTCGCCGGTGCCGGGCGGCAGGTCGAGGACCAACACGTCGAGAGGCTCTTCCGGCGTTCCCCAGCGCACGTCGTGCAGCATCTGGCGGACCGCCGAGGTGGCCATCGGGCCCCGCCAGATCATCGCCCGGCCCTCTTCGATCATGAAGCCGATGGACATCACCTTCAGCCCCCAGGCCTCCAGCGGGTCGATCTTGCCGTCCACGAAGGCCGGGTCGTCGTCGATCCCGAGCATGCGCGGGCCCGAGGGGCCGTAGACGTCGGCGTCGAGGAAGCCCACGCGCAGGCCCTGGCGGGCGAGCGCGGCGGCGAGATTCACCGCCACGGTGGACTTGCCCACCCCGCCCTTGCCGCTGGCCACCGCCACCAGCCGGCGCACGTGGTCGGGCCGCCGGGCGCCAGGCTGCGGGATCGGACGGGCCTGAGGATCCTCCGGCACCTGGGCGCCGCGGCGGACGCGGGTGACGCCCGGCGCCGGCGGCGCCGCGGGCGCCTCGGCGGTCAGCACCACCTGAGCCTTGGCGACGCCGGGCGCGGCGGCGAGCGCCTTTTCGGCGGCCTCGCGCACGGGCGTGTAGAGCGCCACGTCGTCCGCAGCGACCTCCAGCACGAAGGCCGCCCGCTCGGGTTTGAGGACAAGGCCGCGCACCAGGCCGGCGCTGGCCAGCCCCTTCCCGGACTTGGGGTCGACAACGGTGTCTAGCGCCGCCAGGACGGCGGCGCGCTCGGGTGCGGCGGTCTCGGACATTCGCCTTTGTCTTGCTTTGCCTGCTCTTGCGCCTCATATCCGGCTGGCAGCGCCGGTTTACAAGGCCGCCCTGGCCGCGATGCGGCCGCGCCGAAACAAAAGAGACGACGCGACCCGAATGCCCTGGAACGACAACGCCAACCCCGGCCCCTGGGGGTCGCCGCCGTCTGGCGATGACGATGGGCGCGACAACCGGCCGCCCCGACGCCCGACCGGCGGTCCGCGAGGCCCACGCCGCCCCGACGGCGGCCCGGACTTCTCCGCCCAGTTCGACCGCATCAACGAACGGCTGAGGCGCTTCTTCGGCGGCCCCGGCGGCGACGGCGTGCGTCCCGGCGCGGTGGCGGCGGTCGCCGGCATCGCGTTCGCGCTGTGGGCCGTCTCGGGCTTCTACGTGGTGCAGCCGCACGAACAGGCGGTGGTGACCACCTTCGGCCGCTTCAGCCGGGTCGAACTGCCCGGCCTGCGCTACCACTTGCCCGCCCCCATCGAGCGGGTTGAAAAGGTGGGCGTCACCAACCTGAACCAGTCGATGGTCGGCGGCTCGAACCGCGGCGACCTGCCGGAAGAGAGCCTGATGCTCACCGGCGACGAGAACATCGTCGACCTGGACTTCGCGGTGACCTGGCGTGTCTCCGAAGCCGACAAGTTCGTGTTCAACGTCCGCGACCAGGACGCCGCCGTGAAGGCGGTGGCCGAGAGCGCCATGCGCGAGGTGGTCGGCAAGACCCCGCTGACCGACATCCTGACCACCGGCCGCGGCCGCGTGCAGGCCCAGGCGGCCGAGCTGATGCAGCGCACGCTCGACTACTGGAACAGCGGCGTGACGGTGGTGGAAGTGCAGATCCGTTCGGCCAACCCGCCGTCCGAGGTGGTCGCCGCGTTCCGCGAAGTCGCCACCGCCGGCCAGGACGCCGAGAGCGCCATCAACGAGGCCAACACCTACCGCAACCGGGTGGTCAACGAGGCCAAGGGTGACGCCTCGCGCATCGTCCAGGCGGCCCAGGCCTACCGCGAGCAATCCGTGCGCGAGGCGCTCGGCGACGCGGCCAGGTTCAACCAGATCTACAACGAATATTCCCGCGCGCCGGGCGTGACCCGCGAACGGCTCTACATCGAGACGATGCAGCGGGTGCTGGAGAAGTCCAACAAGGTGGTGATCGACAGCCAGGGCGCCAGCGCGCCCATCATCCTGCCGCCCGACGTGTTCCGGCCCAGAGCCGGGACCGCGGCAACCGCGCCGGCCGCGCCGGTGCAGCAGCAGGCAGCGCCGGCGGCCGCCGAGCAGGGGGCGCAGCGATGATCAACAACCGCCGCCTGAGCATCTATGCGATCGCCGCCGTCGCGGTCCTGATCCTGCTCTTCAATACCTTCTACGTCGTCGAGCAGCGCGAGCAGGCGCTGGTGCTGCGGCTCGGCGAGCCGGTCCGCGTCGTCAACCAGCCGGGCTCGCCCAACGCCGGCCTGAAGATGAAGGTGCCGTTCCTCGAGAACGTGGTGAAGCTGGACAAGCGCAACCTGCCGCTCGAGGCCCAGCAGGAAGAGATCATCGCCGCCGACCAGGAGCGGCTGGTGGTCGACGCCTTCGTCCGCTACCGCATCGACGATCCGCTGCAGTATTTCCGCACCCTGCGCGAGGAGCGGATCGCCAACGATCGCATCGAGCGGCTGGTGAACTCCTCGCTGCGCCAGGTGCTGGGCACCGCGACCTCGACGGACATCATCTCCGGCCGCCGCGGCGAGCTGATGCAGCGCATCCTGCAGGACGTCTCCAACCGGGCCGAGAGCTCGCGCCTGGGCATCCAGATCATCGACGTGCGGATCAAGCGCGCCGACCTGCCCCAGGCGAACCAGGCCGCCGTGTTCCGCCGCATGCAGACCTCTCGTCAGCAGGAGGCGGCGCAGATCCGCGCCCAGGGCGAGCAGCGTAAGCGCGAGATCATCGCCTCGGCCGACAAGGAGGTCTCCATCACCCTGGCCACCGCCACCGAGGAGGCCGAGCGCACGCGAGGCGAGGGCGACGCCCAACGGACCCGCATCTTCGCCGACAGCTTCGGCCGCGATCCGGGCTTCGCCAGCTTCTACCGCTCGATGCAGGCCTACGAGGCGGCTTTCGCCCAGGGCGACACCACCATGGTGCTCTCGCCCGACAGCCAGTTCTTCCGCTACTTCGAGCGCGGCCCGGGCGGCTGACGAGGCCGGGCGGCTAGAGGCCGCCCGTCAGCCAGCCCCTCACCTCGTGCAGGTCGCGGGCGATGCGCACGCACAGCGCGTGCATCTCGTCCGTTACGTCGAGCAGGTCGGGCACCATCACCGCCATCATCCCGGCGGCTGCGGCGGCCCGCACGCCGTTGTGGGAATCCTCCAGGGCCAGGCAGTGCTCGGGCTCGATGCCCAGCCGCTCGGCGGCCACCAGGAACGGATCGGGGTTGGGCTTGCCGCGCGCGTAGTCGCCGCGCGCGACGATCGCGTGGAACCTGGGGATCACGCCCGAGAGCCCGAGGTGCGCCTCTACAGACGGGTGCGAGGAAGATGTCGCGATAGCCCGCGGCAGGGCGAGCGCGTCGAGATGGTCCAACATCTCCCTCACCCCCGCCTTCAAGGGGATGCCGATGGCGCAAGCGGCGGCGACGCGCTCCCGCACCCGGGCGTTGAACTCGGCGATCGGATAGTCCTCGCCGAAGTGGGCCAGCACCTGCCGGTCGCTGGCCTCGGACGGCAGCCCGACCATCGACTTGAACAGGGCGAAGGGGAAGTCGTGTCCGCGCTCGGCGGCGACCGCCGTCATGGCGTCGCGGTAGACCGCCTCGGTGTCGCAGAGCAGGCCGTCCATGTCGAAGACGACGGCCCGCACGGGTCTGGGCAGGCTCATGGCGGGGCCTGTAACGGTGTTCGACCGCGCCGGGAAATTAACCGTTGCGTCAGTCCGTTACGAACTCTTCGGCGCGGTAGCCCTGGAAGTAGAGCAGCGCCGTCAGGTCCGCGTCGTCGACCTTGGCGTCGGCCTCGGCCGCGACGATCGGCTTGGCCCGGTAGGCGACGCCCAGCCCCGCGGCCTTGATCATCGCCAGGTCGTTCGCCCCGTCGCCCACCGCCATCGTCCGGGTCATGTCGAGGCCGAGCCCTGCTGCCTCCTCGGTCAGGGCGGCGAGCTTGGCCTCGCGGCCCAGAATCGGCTCGCCGACCAGGCCGGTCAGCACGCCCTCCCCCTCGCCCAGGGTGTTGGCCCGCTGAGCGTGGAATCCGGCCGCCTCGGCGACCCGCGAGGTGAAGAAGGTGAAGCCGCCGGAGACGAGCACGCAGCGGGTCCCGTTGGCCGCCATGGTCCGCACCAGGGTCCGCGCCCCGGGGTTCAGCCGCACCCGCTCGTCGTAGGCCGCCTGCAGGGCGGAAACCGGGAGGCCCTTGAGCATCGCCACCCGCTCGCGAAGGGCGCCTTCGAAAGCCAGCTCGCCGCGCATGGCCCGCTCGGTGATGGCCGCGATCTCGGCCTTCTTGCCGGCGAAGTCGGCCAGTTCGTCGATGCACTCGCAGCCGATGATGGTGGAATCCATGTCGGCCACGAACAGCCGCTTGCGGCGGCCCTCCAGCGGCTGGACGCAGACGTCGACCGGGATGTCGGCCACCGCGGCGTGCGCGGCGGCGCGCACTTCCGACAGGTCGGCGGCGTCGAGGATCAGGTCGGCGGCGGCCTCGCCGAGGGGCCGAGGCTCCTTGACGCGGGCGCGCACGTCCTTAAGCGCTCCGAGGATCTTGGACTGGCCGGAATCGAGGGCGTCGCGCTCGAGGCCGACGAGGGTGAGGGCGAGCTGCATGGAGCCCCGCATCTGGCTGATCGCCGGCCCGACCGCAAGCGGCAAGTCGGCCCTGGCGGCGCGTCTGGCGCACGAGATCGGCGGCGAGGTGGTCGGCGCCGACTCCATGCAGCTCTACCGCGACCTGCAGGTGCTGACCGCCCGCCCCTCCCCCGCCGAGCTGGAAGGCCAGCCCCCGCATCACCTGATGGGGATCGCGGACGCCGCGGACGCCTGGTCGGTGGGCCGCTGGGCGCGCGCCGCCGAGCCGCTGATCGGCGAGATCCTGGCCAGGGGCGCCCACGCCGTCGTCGCCGGCGGCACCGGCCTCTACTTCGCCGCCCTCACCGAGGGTCTGGCCGAGATTCCCGACGTGCCGGAAGCGGTGCGGTCCGAATCGGCCGCCGATTTCGAGCGGCTCGGCGAGGAGGCCTTCCGCGCCCGTCTCGCGACGGTCGACCCGGCCGCGGCCGAGCCCATCTCGCCCGGCGACCGCCAGCGCCTGCAGCGCGCCTGGGAGGTCTTCGCCGCCGGCGGGACGTCTCTCAGCGACTGGCAGCCCCGCACCCGGC
>JAQVDF010000456.1 GCA_028698405.1 Phenylobacterium sp.
GTTCCACGCTTATTTACGACTCGACGAGAAAACGTGATGAAACACGCATGGACCGGGACCTCCTACCGCCACGGGGCCGGCCTGGTGGTCGAGAGCCTGCCGGGCGAGGGGACGGCCTTTACCGCCTATTTCGCCGCAGCCGAAGCCGGCGAAGCGCCATTGTCATAGAACTGTCGTGCGGGGCGGGTATCGGGCGGGCGCCGGCCGGGCGCGACGTCCCGGCCACCGGTTTCAACGGATGCGCCTCGCCCATGTCCCTCTGGGTCGTATTGCTGGCCCTCTGCGCCCTCTCGGCCGGCAGCTTCTGGTTCGGCCGCCGTCGCATCGTGGCGGCGGTCGCCGGCCGCCCGCGCGGGGCCCACTCGCTGCCCGGCTACTACGGCGCCTACGCCGCCCTCTGGACCGCCGGCCCGGCGCTGATCCTGCTGATCGCCGCCGGCGCGCTGGGCGGCGGGCCGGCCTGGACGGCGCTGGCGCTCGCCTCGAGCCTGGCCGGCGCAGGATATGCTCTCTCGCGGATACGTCCGCAGCTGCGCGCCCGCAGCCGGGTGGAACGGTGGGTCGCCGGCCTGCTGAGCGCCTGCGCGGCGGCGGCCGTGCTCACCACCATCGGCATCGTCGCCTCGCTGGTGTTCGAGAGCTGGCGCTTCTTCCAGGCCGTGCCGCCGCTGGAGTTCCTGTTCGGGACCCGCTGGAACCCGCAGATCGCCATGCGCGCCGACCAGTTCGCCCAGGCCGGCGCCTTCGGGGCCGTGCCGCTGTTCGTCGGCACCTTCCTGATCATGCTGATCGCCATGGCGGTCGCCGCCCCCATCGGTCTGATGTCCGCCATCTACCTGTCGGAGTACGCCGGGCCGGGCCTGCGGGCGGTGGTCAAGCCGCTGCTGGAGATCCTCGCGGGCGTGCCGACGGTGGTCTACGGTTTCTTCGCGGCGCTGACCGTGGGGCCATTGTTCCGCGGCGCCTTCAACGCCCTGGGCTCGGAGCTCGTGGGCGGACCGCTCGACGCGCTGGGCCAGCACCTGCTGCAGGTGCAGAACCAGATGGCCCTGGTCGCCGGGGCGGTGATGGGGATCATGCTGATCCCCTTCGTCTCCTCTCTGTCCGACGACATCATCAATGCGGTGCCGCAGTCGCTGCGCGACGGTAGCCTGGCGATGGGCGCGACCCCGTCGGAGACGGTCCGCAACGTGGTGCTTCCCGCGGCCCTGCCGGGCGTGACGGCGGCCATGCTGCTGGCCGTCTCGCGGGCCATCGGCGAGACCATGATCGTCACCATGGCCGCCGGGCTGCAGGCCAAGATCACCGCCAACCCGCTCGACACGGTGACCACCGTGACGGTGCAGATCGTCACCCTGCTGACCGGCGACCAGGAATTCGACAGCCCCAAGACGCTGGCCGCCTTCGGTCTGGGCCTGACCCTGTTCGCGGTCACCCTGGCGCTGAACGTGATCGCGTTGCGGATCGTGCGGAAATACCGAGAGCAGTATGACTGACGCCGCCGCCCGATCCCGCGAGGCCGCGGCCCGGCGGCTGAAGCGCCGCTACGCGGCGGAGCGCCGGTTCCGCGCCCTGGGCCTGGCGGCCATCGTCGTGGCGCTGGCCTTCCTCGCCCTGCTGCTCGGACGCATCACCCTGCAGGGCTGGTCGACGTTCGAGGCCTGGGAGATGACCGTGACGGTGCGCCTGGACGCCGAGCGGATCGACCCGGCCGCCCCCGAGGGCGCCAACTACAACCTGATGGTCGCCGAGGCGGTCATGGAGCGGCTCGGCCTCGAGGACGACGAATTCGGCGTCACCGCCTCCAAGGTGATGGCGCTGGTCTCCAACGACCTCGGCTTCCAGTTGCTCGATGAGGTCAGGGCCGACCCGTCGCTGATCGGGCAGGCGGTGACGGTGACCGGCCCCGTGCGGGCGGATGCGGCGCTCTACTACAAGGGCCAGATCGACCGCGGCGCGCCCGAGGCGATGCGCAAGCTGAGCGACGGGCAGCTGGCCTGGCTGGACGAGCTGAAGCGCCAGGGCCTGGTCTCCAGCGGCTTCAACCTCGACTTTCTCACGCGCTCGGACTCCACCGAGCCGGAACAGGCCGGCGTCTGGGGCGCAGTGGTCGGCTCGGCGATGATGCTGTTCGTCGCCGCCATCCTGGCTATCCCCATAGGCGTGCTGGCGGCCGTCTATCTCGAGGAATTCGCGCGCCGGAACCGTTGGACCGACCTGGTCGAGGTCAACATCAACAACCTCGCGGCCGTGCCCTCTATCGTCTACGGCCTCCTGGGCCTGGCGGTGTTCATCAACTGGCTGGCGGTCCCCAGGTCCTCGCCGCTGGTCGGGGGCCTGGTGCTGGCGCTGATGTCGCTGCCGACGGTGATCATCGCCACCCGTTCGGCGCTGAAGGCTGTTCCGCCGTCGATCCGCGAGGCGGCGATGGCGCTGGGCGCCTCACGGACCCAGACTGTGTTCCACCACGTGCTGCCGCTGGCCATGCCGGGCGTGATGACCGGCGCCATCCTCTCGCTCGCCCACGCGCTGGGCGAGACCGCCCCGCTGCTGATGATCGGTATGGTCGGCTTCGTGCCGGCC
>JAQVDF010000026.1:0-2227 GCA_028698405.1 Phenylobacterium sp.
CAGCCCCCTCAGCGGCGCCGCCAGCTCGCCCCGCATGGCATGGCGGACGAACAACAGGGCGGTGGCCGCCAGATGCAGCGGCAGGGTCAGCCCGAACAGCACCGGCGGGGTGTCCTTGACGAACACCCACAGCCGATTACGCGTGCCGTGCCAGACGGCGAAGTCCGAGCGTGGGCCGCCGGAGCTCGCCGAGCCCTCGTGCCGCACCACCGCCTCGGGGATCACCAGGGTCGGCTCGCCGCGCAGCCGCAGGCGGTAGCCCAGATCGACGTCCTCGCAGTAGCAGAACAGCCGCTCGTCGAGGCCGCCCACCTCGAGGAACAGGTCCTTGTCGATCAGCATCGCCCCGCCGCAGGCCGAGAACACCTCGCCCGGCGCCATCGGCCCGGGATCGCGCCCGCCGTAGCCGCCGCGGAACGGAAAGCCCGCCGCGGCCATCACGTCGCCCAGGCCGTCCAGCCGCTGCTCGTCATCGGCCATCAGCTGGCGCGAGGCGAAGGCCTTCACGTCCGGATAGCGGCGCGTGGCCTCCATCAGCCGCTCCAGCCAGTCGGGGGCTGCGTATGCGTCGGGGTTGAGAAGCGCGAGCCAGCGCCCGCGGGCGGCTTCGGCGCCCCGGTTCACCCCGCCGGTGAAGCCGAGGTTGGCGCCGTTCTCCAGGAGGCGCAGGGACGGGTCCCTTCGCGCTGCTTCCTGCGCCGATCCGTCGGGCGAGGCGTTGTCCGAGAGGATCACCTCGAAGTCGCGAAAGGTCTGGGCCTTCAGCGCCTCCAGGCAGCGGTCCAGCGTCGGGCCGCTGTTGTAGACCACGATCACGACGCTCACGGCCAAAGACGGAGACTTGTTTTCGCCCGCAACGCGCGTCATGCGAAAGCCCGCTCCACAACCCATGCCGCCATGACCACGATTACGCCGCTCGCCATCCCCAATGTCCTGCTTATCACGCCCAACCGCCACGGCGATGCGCGCGGCTGGTTCTCGGAGACCTACAACCGTCAGGTCCTGGCCGACGCCGGCGTGCGCTGCGAGTTCGTGCAGGACAACCAGGCCTTCAGCGCCCGGCGAGGGACCGTCCGCGGCCTGCACTTCCAGACCGCGCCGCACGCCCAGGCCAAGCTCGTGCGGGTGCTGCGCGGGGCGATCTACGACGTGGCCGTGGACATCCGCCAGGGCTCGCCCACCTACGGCCGCTGGGTCGGCGCCGAGCTGACGGCCGAGGGCGGCGAACAGCTCTTCGTGCCGCGCGGCTTTGCCCACGGCTACTGCACGCTCACCGACGATACCGAGCTGTTCTACAAGGTGGACGGCTTCTACGCCCCGCAGGCCGAGGGCGGGCTCAACTGGCGCGACCCGGAGCTCGGCATCGACTGGCCCATCGCGGCCGAGGAGGCGACGCTGAACGCCCGCGACGCCGGCCTCCCGACGCTCTCGCAGCTCGGGCCGGTCGCATTCTGAACCGCGGCGGGCGGCCGGCGTGAGCGCCCTTCAGACCTTCGACGTGGTCGTCGTCGGAGCCGGCGCGGCCGGCATGATGTGCGCCATCGAGGCCGGCAAGCGCGGCCGGCGCGTGCTGGTGCTGGACCACGCCAAGGCGCCCGGCGAGAAGATCCGCATCTCCGGCGGCGGGCGCTGCAACTTCACCAACATCCACGCCTCGCCGAAGAACTTCCTCTCGGCCAACCCGCGCTTCTGCATCTCGGCTCTGTCGCGCTACCGGCCGGCGGACTTCATCGCCCTGGTCGACCGCCACGGCATCGCCTGGCACGAGAAGACGCTGGGCCAGCTGTTCTGCGATGGCTCCTCGCGGCAGATCGTGGACATGCTGCTCGCCGAGATGAAGGCGGCCTGCGCCGAGCTTCGGCTGCAGGCCCCTGTGGAGCGGCTGGAGCGGGCCGGCGAGGGCTTTCGGCTGTCGGCGGGCGGCGCCGAGATCGCCTGCGCCTCGCTGGTGATCGCCACCGGCGGCAAGTCGATCCCGAAGATGGGCGCGACCGGCTTCGGCTATCAGGTCGCCGAGCGGTTCGGGCTGAAGGTGGTGGAGACCCGCCCCGGCCTCGTGCCGCTGACCTTCGAGCCGGGGCTGCTGTCGCGGCTCGCCCCGCTGGCCGGGGTGTCGGTGGGCGTTAGGGTCGCCTGCGGCAAGACCCGGTTCGAGGAGGCGATGCTGTTCACCCACCGCGGCCTCTCCGGCCCGGCGATCCTGCAGATCTCCTCCTACTCGCGGGAA
>JAQVDF010000026.1:2237-10944 GCA_028698405.1 Phenylobacterium sp.
GCCATCGCGGTGGACATGGCGCCGGGCGTGGACGTGTTCGCCGCCCTGCGCGCCGCCAGAGCCGAGCGGAGCCGCCAGGCGGTGGCGACCGCTCTGGCTCAGCACCTGCCGAAGCGGCTCGCCGAGCTGATCTGCGAGACGCACGGCGCCGGCGGCAACCTGGCCGACGCCGGCGACAAGCGCCTGCGGGCCGTGGCCGAGAGGGTCAACGCCTGGACGGTGAAGCCGGTCGGCTCGGAAGGCTACCGCACGGCCGAGGTCACGGTGGGCGGCGTCGACACCGACGCGCTGGATTCCCGCACCATGGCCGCGAAGTCGGTCCCGGGCCTCTACTTCGTCGGCGAGGTGGTCGACGTCACCGGCTGGCTCGGCGGCTATAACTTCCAGTGGGCCTGGGCGAGCGGCTGGTGCGCGGGCCAGGCGGTCTAGGGGGCGCCTCGCGCCAGGCGATCAGGGCCGCCCGCTCCTGGTCGGTCAGCGCCCGCCAGCGGCCCTCCGGCAGGTCGCCCAGCTTCAGAGGCCCGATGCGGATCCGGTAGAGGTCGGCGACCGTCAGCCCGACCAGGTCGCACATCCGGCGAATCTGCCGGTTGCGGCCCTCCTTGAGGATGAAGCGCAACCGCTGCTCGCCGGCCATCGTCACCTTGGCAGGCCGCAGCGCGCGCCCATCCAGCGACAGGCCGTGGCGTAGGCGGGCGATCTTCTCCTCGGTGATCTCGCCGCGCACCCGGACGAGGTATTCCTTGTCGAGTTCGGACTCCGGTCCGATCACCGCCTTGGCCAGCACCCCGTCGTCGGACAGCAGCAGCAGGCCGTGAGAGTCCATGTCCAATCGGCCGAGCGGGGCCAGCCGCGTGTCGCGTCCCGGAATCTGCGGGCTCTCGCCGACCAGCGCCTTGCGGGTCAGAAGCCGTACGGCCGGGACCTGGCCGGGCTCCGGCTGCGCCGAGACGACGCCCACCGGCTTGTTGAGCACGGCGCTGAACGGCGCCTGGCCGCGGTCGGCGAGCGTCAGCGTCTGGCCGGGAAGGATCTTGCGACCCGGATCGGTCACCCGCTCGCCGTCGATGCTGACCAGCCCTTCGGCGATGGCCGCCTCGGCCTCGCGGCGCGAGCACACGCCGCTCTGGGCCAGCCACTTGTTGACGCGCTGGGGCTCGGGGTCCTCGTAGCGGCGGGTCCAGGCCATGGCCGCTTCTAGAGCGCCGGGACAGGCTGGGCCAGCCGCCACTCCTGGGCGACCGCCAGATCGGCCTCCGCCGGAGCGCGGGCCGCGCGCAGCGCCTCGAACTCTGCGGGGCTGAGCAGGCGGGAGAGCGCCCACACCGCCGCGCCGCGCACCACCGGCGCCGGATCGTCCAGTAGCCGCCGCGCCTCGGCGGCCAGCGCCGGCCGGCCGGAGTTGCCGACGGCGTAGAGCACGTTGCGCACGAAGCTGTCGCGGCCGATGCGCTTCACCGGGTTCTTGGCGAACAACGCCCGGAACGCGGCATCGTCCAGCCGGGCGAGCTCGACCAGCGCCGGCGCCTTCAGGGCCTCGCGGGCGTGCAGCGCCTGCTCGCGCGCGCGGCTGGCGAACTTGTTCCACGGGCAGACCGCCAGGCAGTCGTCGCAGCCGTAGATGCGGTTGCCAAGCAGGGGCCGGAACTCGCGCGGGATCGGCCCCTTCAGCTCGATGGTCAGGTAGGAGATGCAGCGGCGCGCATCCAGCTGGAAGGGCGCGGGGAAGGCGCCCGTCGGACAGGCGTCGAGGCAGGCGCGGCAGGAACCGCAGGTCTCCTCACCGGCGGGATCGGGCGTGAGTTCCAGCTCGGTGAGGATCGAGCCCAGGAACAGCCAGGAGCCGAACTCGCGCGAGACGAGGTTGGTGTGCCGGCCCTGCCAGCCCAGCCCGGCCCGCTCGGCCAGCGGCTTTTCCATCAGCGGAGCGGTGTCGACGAACACCTTGAGCTCGCCGCCGTAGCGGGCCTGCATCCAGCGGGCCAGCGCCTTCAGCCGCTTCTTGATCAGCTCGTGGTAGTCGTCGCCCTGGGCGTAGACGCTGATCGCGCCCCTATCGGGCTCGCCGAGGACGGCCAGCGCGTCGTGCTCCGGGCCGTAGTTCATCCCCAGCACGACGGCCGAGCGGGCGCCCGGCCACATGGCGGTGGGGTGGGCCCGGCGCTCGGCGGTGGTCTCCATCCAGTCCATCTCGCCGTGCCGGCCGGCGGCGATGTATTCCGCCAGCCTCTCGGACGCCGGCCAGGGCGCATCGGCCCGAGCGAAGCGGCAGGCGTCGAACCCCAGCAGCCTGGCCTCGGCCCGGATCGCCTCTTCGCGCTCAGAAATCGAGATCGTCATAGTGCCCGGCCGGAGCCACGCCGGGGCAGCGGTCGCTGAGCAGGGGCCGGAAGCAGGGCCGTGATTTCAGCTTCATGTACCAGGTCTTCACCGCCGGGAAGTCGCGCCACGGCACGTCGCCGAAGTAGTCGATCACCGACAGATGGGCGGCCGCGGCGAAATCCGCCAGGGACAGCCGCCGGCCGGCCAGCCAGTCGCGCTCCTGCAGCAGGCCCTCGATGTAGACCAGGTGGCCGCGCAGCGCCTCGCGGCCGTGGCGCAGGGCGGCCAGGTCCGGCGCGCCGAGCTTTAGCAGCCGCTTCTCCAGCTTCTCGTGCAGCAGGTAGCCGCCGACCTCGTAGTCGAACTTGCGGTCGAACCACTGCAGCAGGCGGCGGGTCTCGGCCCGCTCCGCCGGCTCGCGGCCCATCAGGGCGGGCTCCGGGACCTGCTCCTCCAGGTGGTCGAGAATGGCGCGGGATTCGCACAGCACCAGCCGACCCTCCGGCCCGCTCTCCACCAGCACCGGCGTGAGGCCGGACGGGTTGAGCGCCAGGAAGTCGGGCGGGCTCTCCCAGTAGCGGACCTGCACCTCGGTGAACGGCAGCCGCTTTTCGCCCAGCGACAGCCGCACCTGCCGGGAGGCGGGATCCATCGGGAAATGGTGGAGGGTGCGCTCGACGCTCATGTCCGCACGCGGAGAGGAACCAATGCCGATCAAGAGCGCCCTAATGGCTTAAGGGCGCGTTTACTTAAGCGTCGGCCCGCTCGGCGAAGGCCCCGCCGTGCGGCTCGGCCCGGCCCCGCGGGTCGGCGTGGATCAGGATGTCGGCCGAGGGGAAGGCCGCAAGAAGGCGCTTTTCGGCCTCGACGATGACCCGGTGGGAGGCCTCCAGGGTCAGCTCCGGGTCGAGATCGACATGCATCTGGATGTGGACGAAGGGCCCCGAGGCGCGGGTGCGCAGCTGGTGCACGTCGGTCAGCCGCGGATCCTGGGTCATCAGCTCGACGATCTGTCGGCGCGCCTCTTCGGGCAGCTCGTGGTCCATCAGCTGGGCCGCCGCCTCGCGGAACACGCTGATGGCCCCCCAGACCAGCAGGGCGGCGATGACCATGCCCGCCAAGGCGTCGAGGCCGGCGACGCCCAGGAAGGCCGTTCCGGCGATGCCGACCAGCGCCACCAGGTTCGAGGCGAGGTCGGAGAAGTAGTGCGCGCGGTCACCCGAAACCGCCACCGACGCCGTCTTCCGCAGCACCGCGGTCTGCGCCCGTACCAGGCCCAGCGTCAGGAAGGTGGAGACGATCATAACCCCGATCGCCCAGCCCTCCCGGGCGATCGGCTGGGGGTCGAACAGGCGCTGGACGGCCTCGCGCCCGATCAGCGCCGCCGAGGCGAACACCAGGCCGGCCTGCATCAGGCTGGCGAAGGCCTCGGCCTTGCCGTGGCCGAAGCGGTGCTCGCGGTCGGGCGGCGCGACCGCGTAGCGGACCGCGAAGAAGGTCGCCAGCGAGGCGACGAGGTCGAGCGCCGAGTCGGCCATCGAGGCCATCACCGCCACCGAGCCCGAGAGAAGCCAGACGACCAGCTTCAGGCTCATCAGCACCGCCGCGGCGCCGACCGACAGCAGGGTCACGCGCCGGGTCAGGGCGGCCGTCTCGGCCGGGGTCAGGCCGTTGGGAACGTGGCTCGTCATGGCCCTTCTAGATACCCCGGCGGGGCCGCCCGACCCCAGCGAGAACGACTCTCAGCGGCTAGGCGGCCTCGCGCGGCTGCGGCCCGATATAGACGCTCTGCGGGCGGATCAGTCGGCCGCCGGCCAGCTGCTCGCGGGCGTGGGCGATCCAGCCGGCCACCCGGCCCATGGCGAACACGCAGGTGAAGGCGCTGGGCGGGAAGGCCAGGGCTTCCAGTAGCAGGGCCGTGTAGAACTCCACGTTGGTGTCGAGCGAGCGGTCCGGCTTGCGCGCCTTGAGGATGGCGAGCGCGGCGGCCTCCACCGCCTCGGCGAACGCCAGCCGGCCCTGCGCCGCGCCGCCCTGGCCGACCAGCCGGCGCACCGCGGCCTTCAGGGCGTCGGCCCTGGGGTCGCGCACCCGGTAGACCCGGTGGCCGAAGCCCATCAGCCGGTCGCCGCGGTCCAGCGCCGCCTCGAGCCAGGCGCGGGCGTTCTCCGGCCGGCCGATGCCGTCCAGCATCTCGATGACCGGCCCGGGCGCCCCCCCGTGCAGCGGGCCCTTCAGGGCGCTGATCCCGGCGAGCACCGCCGAGGTCAGCCCGGCGCGGGTCGAGGCCACCACCCGCGCGGCGAAGGTCGAGGCGTTGAGGCCGTGGTCCGACACCGTCACCAGGTAGGTGTCCAGCGCCGCCACCTCGGCCGGCGTGGCCGCCCGTCCGCGCAGCATCCGCAGAATGTCGGAGGCGTGACCGAGGTCGGGATCCGGAGCCACCGGCGCCTCGCCCGCCTGGGCGCGGACCACCGCGGCGGTGAACACCGCCGGCGCCGCGGTCAGCCGCAGAGCGGCGGCCAGATCGTCGCCGTCGCCGAGCCGCGCGAGCAGGGCGCGCATCGCCTCGATCGGCGTGCGGTCGAGGAGGCCGGTGTCGAGCGCGGCGACCTCGGCGAACACCTCGGCGCGGGCGGCACCCAGGGGGCCGGCAAGGTCGGGGGGCAGGTCGTCGAAGAAGCCCTCGAACAGCAGTCGCGCGGCGTCCTCGTAGCGGGTGGTTCCGGCCAGCTGCTCCACCGGCCAGCCGCGGATGATCAGCCGCCCGGCCCGGCCGTCGACTTCCGACAGGACGGTGTGGGCGGCGATGACGTCTTCAAGGCCATCGGACATGACGATCTCCCATCGCTGTTTCGCGATGCAACATCGGCGTCGCACTTGTAACCGTCAAACTTGATCAATATGATCAACATATGCCGCATGCGGAATGGATCGGGGCGGAGGAGGCGCGGATGCGGCTGGGGGTGCGGCCGCAGACCCTCTACGCCTATGTGAGCCGGGGCCGGGTGCAGGTGCGCCCCGATCCCACCGACCCGCGCCGCAGCCTCTACCGGGCGGCCGACATCGCTGCGCTGCAGCAGCGCAAGTCGCGCAGCCGCAAGATTTCCGAGGTGGCGGAGGGGGCCATCTCCTGGGGCGAGCCGGTGCTGGCGTCGGCGATCATGACCGTCTCTGGCGGGCGGCTCTACTACCGCGGCCGCGACGCCCTCGAGCTCGCCGAGTTCGAGACGCTGGAGGGCGTCGCCCGCCTGCTGCGGGGCGGGCACGGCGCGGCGTTGAAGCGCACCGACCGCCCGGCGCCGCCGGAGGGGCCGGACATGCGCTCGCGCGCCTTCCTGGCGCTCGCCCGGCGGGCCGGGTCCGACCCGCCGGCGCTGGGGCGCAACCCCCTGGCGCTGGCGGTCGAGGCGGCCACCCTGCTCGACGTGATGACCGACGCGGTGGCGGGCGAGGTCGGCGGGGGGGCGATCCACAACCGCCTGGCGCGGGCCTGGGGACTGGGGCCGGGCGGGCCCGGCGCGGACCTCATCCGCCGCACCCTGGTGCTGCTGGCCGACCACGAACTGAACGCTTCCGCCTTCGCCGCGCGGGTGGCGGCCTCCACGGGCGCCTCGCTGGCCGCGTCGGCCCTGGCGGGCCTGTCGGCGCTCTCCGGCCCGCGGCATGGCGGGGCCCCGGCCGCGCTGCGCAACCTGATCGACGAATGCCGCCGCGCCGGCCCGGCGGCGGCCGTCGCCGCCCGTCTCGCCGAGGAGCGCGCCCTGCCCGGCTTCGGCCATCCGCTCTATCCGGACGGGGACCCGCGCGCTGCGGCGTTGCTCGCCCGCTTCGATCCGCCGCCCGAGTTCGAGGCCCTGCGCCGGGTCGCGGAGCGGGCCAGCGGCCTTGCGCCCAACGTCGATTTCGCCCTCACGGCCCTGTCCGAAAGCCTCGGCCTGCCCGAGGACGCGCCCTTCGCCCTGTTCGCCATCGCCCGCTGCGCCGGCTGGATCGCCCACGCCATCGAACAGGGCCAGACCGGCGCCCTCATCCGCCCCCGCGCACGCTACGTCGGCCCTGACGTAGGGTAGAGCGAACCCTCGCCTTCATTGGGGAGGGAAATCGCTGCGCGTCGCCGCAGCGGCGTAGAAAGCATTCGGTGCGAATCCGGCGACTAACCTAAACAGGCCGTTTCGGAGCTCTGCGCGGGAGGGCGGTTTGCCGGATTGGGTCTACGCCATCATCCTCGGGCTGGTCGAAGGCCTGACCGAGTTCATCCCGGTCTCCTCCACCGGCCACCTGCTGTTGACCAAGGAGGCGCTGGGCCTGCCCAACGGCTTCTGGGGCACCTTCAGCGTGCTGATCCAGCTCGGCGCCATCCTCGCCGTCGTGGTGGTCTACTTCCAGCGGCTGTGGAGCGTGGTGCTGCGGCTGCCCACCGACCCCAAGGCGCGCGGTTTCGCCCTCAGCGTCCTGATCGCCTTTCTCCCGGCGGTGTTCTTCGGCTTCCTGCTGCACGACTTCATCAAGCAGGTGCTGTTCGAAAGCCCTGGGGTGATCTGCTGGTCGCTGATCATCGGCGGGATCGGCCTGCTGTTCATCGACCGCTACGCCCCGACGCCGAAGCACGACGACGCCATGGCGCTGCCGCTGCGGACCTCGCTGGGGGTCGGCATGATGCAGGTGCTTTCGATGGTCCCGGGCGTCTCCCGCTCGGGCGCCACCATCGTCGGCGGCGTCCTGCTGGGCGTACGCAAGGAGGCGGCCACGGAATTCTCCTTCTTCTTGGCCATCCCCACCATGCTGGGAGTCTTCGTCCTCGACGTCTGGGAGAACCGCAACGCCATCAGCGCCGACCAGGCGGGCGTCATCGCGGTCGGCTTCGTCGCCTCGTTCGTGTTCGCGCTGATCGTCATCAAGACGATGGTCGCCTTCGTCAGCCGCCGGGGGCTGGCCCCGTTCGGCTGGTGGCGGATCGTCGTCGGAACGGCGGGCCTGATCGGCCTCAGCCTGCGCTGAGGCCTCAGGCGACCTGGGCCAGTTCGGCGTATTGGCCGCCGCGCCTGTAGCGGTAGAGGTAGGTCGGAATCACCGCCTCGAGGGTGGTGGGGGTGATCCCCAGCTCGGCCAGACCCGGCGCGCCGGGCGAGACCACGTTGTCCGCCTTCAGCAGCTTGACCTGGTCGGAGGTGATCGGCGGCGGCACGGGCGTGGCCGCGACCAGGTCGCCCACCGCGCCCAGCAGGGCCGCGGCCGGGAAGGGGATCGGCAGCAGCAGGCGCTTGCGCTGGATCTCCGCCAGCATCAGCTCCATCAGCTCGCGGAAGGTGTATACCGCCGGGCCCCCCAGCTCGTAGGTGCGCCCGGCCACCTCGGTGCGGACCACCGTCTCGGCGATCGCCCGGGCCACGTCGCCCACGAACACCGGCTGGAAGCGGGTCTTGCCTCCGCCGACCAGCGGCAGCACCGGCGAAATGGTCGCCATCTGGGCGAACCGGTTGAAGAAGTTGTCCTCGGGCCCGAACACCACCGAGGGGCGGACCACCACGGCGTCGGGGTAGATCTCGCGGGCGGCGGCCTCGCCCTCGGCCTTGGTGCGGGCGAACTTGGCCGGCGAATCGGCGTCGGCGCCCAGGGCGGAGACCTGCACGAAGCGGCTCACACCAGCCTTGCGGGCGGCATCGGCGGCGTTGCGCGCGCCCATCACATGCAGCGACTGGAACTTCTGGCGGCCGTGCTCGTAGGCCACCGCCACCAGGTTCACGCAGGCGGCCGCCCCGTCCATCGCCTCGGCGAGGGAGGCCGGATTGCGGATGTTGGCCTGCACCAGGTCGATCTGCCCGACCTCGCCGTGCACCCGCAGGTCTCCCGCCAGATGCGGCCGACGGACGGCGATGCGGAGCCGCAGCCCCTTGCGGGCGAGGGCGCGGACCACCTGGCTGCCGATGAAGCCCGAGCCGCCGACGACGGTGACCAGATCCTGCATGGCTCTTCCAACGCTCTTCAAAGTGCGACTTTCGCGTCGCGCCCGCCCGATAGACGATGCGGCCCTGCACCGCAATGCGGGGACGCAGGAACCTCGCCGTTGACGCGCCCCGGCCGGCGCCCTAAGTAGCCGCCTCCCGATCCGACGGACCGGGCCCAGGTGGCGGAATTGGTAGACGCGCTGGTTTCAGGTACCAGTGGTTAATAGCCGTGGAGGTTCGAGTCCTCTCCTGGGCACCACCCTCGAAGCCCTTCGGGGGTGACAAGGTCGGAGCGAAGCTTAGAGCGTGGCCAATTTCCTGCACGATGGTGACCTGCCCGACGGCGTGCTCGCAGGCGCGACGGCGGTTGCGGTCGATTCCGAGACCATGGGCCTTCGGCTGGGGCGCGATCCGCTCTGCGTCGTCCAGCTCTCGGC
>JAQVDF010000457.1 GCA_028698405.1 Phenylobacterium sp.
CTTCACCATCTCGTGGCCGTCCCTGTGCTGCAGGGAATACGGGATGGTTGTCAGTCCCAGTATGAGCTGGATCAACAACACCACCAGAATAGCGGTGTCGCCGAAGCTCGAGTTGTTGCGAATACGAGCATCCGTCAGACGCCGGTGCAGCAGGAGCGCCCCGCCGGCCAGCGCCAGCAGGCCCGCAAGCCCCCCGGCCACTATGGCCAGCATCTGCTTGGCGCCGTGGCTGACGCCGAGCGCGTCCCACACCGCGATGGGGGTCAGCAGGCCCACGAAGTGGCCGCCGAAAATGGCCAGCACGCCCAGGTGGAACATCACCGAGCCGGCCATCAGTTGCTTGCGGCGCAGCAGCTGCGAGGAGCCGGTCCGCCAGGTGTAGGGCTCGCGGTCGAAGCGGATGACCGAGCCGATCACCAGCACCGACAGGGCGATGTAGGGATAGACGCCGAAGACGATCTGATTGAGGTCCATTGCTGATCAGCTCCTTCAGGCCGCCGCGCCCGCGCGCCGCGGGGCCGGCTTGGGGTCGGCCTGCATGGCCCGCACCATCGCGTCGGCTTTCGGGCAGCCGACGTCGGCGGGGCCGAACGTGACGGCGGTCTCGGCCCACAGCTTGTCCATGGTCTCGAGATCGTCGGGGTCGTCGTCGGGTTCGGCGAGGATGGCCGCCAACGCCTCGCCGTCGGCCTCCCCGGCCAGAGCGGCCAGGGCCTCGAACACCGCCGCGTAGGCGCTCTCGCGCTTGTCCAGCCGCTCGCCGATGGCGCTCAGCACGTGGGCGGCCTCGCCCAGCAGCGAAGCGGCCTCCCCTTCGGGCAGACAGGAGAGGAACTCCAGGAACACCGGCAGGTGGTCCGGCAGTTCGTTGGCCGACAGCTCCAGCCCCTTGCTGCGGTAGAGCTCAAGCAGCGCGACCATCGCCTGGCCGCGGTCGCGGCTCTCGCCGTGCACGTGCTCGTAGAGATTGAGCGACAGCGAGCGGGTCCGGTCGAACAGCCAGACGAAGCGTTCCTGCAGCTCGTAGAGGTCGCCCTCGGCGATCTCCCGCGCCAGCGCGGCCAGGCCGCGTCGGACGCCCGCCGGGACCAGTCCCTCCTGCTCGACGGCCGCGAGGGCCACCGGGGCGAGGTCCTGGGTCACCGGGGTCGGATAGCTGAGCAGCACGCCCAGCGCCTTGTAGGTCTGAGCCATGCCTTAGGCCTCCATGGGGGTCTTGGCGCGCGAGCGCTTCTTCGGCCCGAACAGGCCGAGTTCGGTGGTCCCGCCCGAACAGCCGTTCCCGAAGGTGAAGCCGCACGAGCCGCGCAGGTCGTAGGCGTCCTCGACGGCTTCGCGGTGGGTGGTGGGGATGACGAACCGGTCTTCGTAGTTGGCGATCGCCATGTACCGGTACATCTCCTCGATCTGCTCTGAGAGCAGGCCGACGCGGGCCGCGATGCCGTGGTCCCTGACGCCATCGACGGTCTTGGCCCGCATGAAGGCGCGCATCGCCAGCATCCGCTCCAGCGCCTCGACGACCGGCTGCTCGTCGCCGGCGGTCAGCAGGTTGGCCAGGTACTTCACCGGGATGCGCAGGGACTTCACGTCCGGCATCGCCCCGTCGGTCTCCAGCGCCCCGGCCGAGGCGGCCGCCTGGATCGGCGACAGCGGCGGCACGTACCAGACCATCGGCAGCGTCCGGTATTCCGGGTGCAGCGGGAAGGCGACCTTCCAGTCGATGGCCATCTTGTAGACCGGGCTGCGGCGGGCCGCCTCCAGCCAGGCCTCGGGCACGCCGTCCTGGCGGGCCTGGCGGATCACCTGCGGGTCGTTGGGATCGAGGAAGACGTCGAGCTGGGCCTGGTAGAGGTCCTTCTCGCTGGGCGCCGAGGCGGCCGCCTCGATGCGGTCGGCGTCATACAGCAGCACGCCGAGGTAGCGGATGCGCCCGACGCAGGTCTCCGAGCAGACCGTCGGCTGACCCACTTCGATCCTCGGGAAGCAGAAGGTGCACTTCTCCGACTTCCCGCTCTCCCAATTGTAGTAGATTTTCTTGTACGGGCAGGCCGAGACGCACATCCGCCAGCCGCGGCACTTGTCCTGGTCGATCAGGACGATGCCGTCCTCTTCACGCTTGTAGATCGCGCCCGAGGGGCAGACCGCGACGCACGCCGGGTTGAGGCAGTGCTCGCACAGCCTCGGCAGGTACATCATGAAGGTCTGCTCGAACTGGCCGTAGATCTCCTTCTCGACGCCGTCGAAGTTGTAGTCGGCCGAGCGCTTGGAGAACTCGCCGCCCAGGATCTCCTCCCAGTTCGGGCCCCACTCGATCTTCTCCATCCGCTCGCCGCTGATCTGGGAGCGCGGACGGGCGGTCGGGAAGGCCTTCATCTCCGGCGCGGTCTGCAGGTGCGCGTAGTCGAAGTCGAAGGGCTCGTAGTAGTCGTCGATCTCCGGCAGGTCGGGGTTGGCGAAGATCTTGGCCAGGACGCGCCACTTTGGCCCCATCTTCGGCTCGACCTTGCCGTTGGCCTTGCGGACCCAGCCGCCGTTCCAGCGCTTCTGGTTCTCCCAGTCCTTGGGAAAGCCAACGCC
>JAQVDF010000458.1 GCA_028698405.1 Phenylobacterium sp.
GCGACGGCCGCCAGCTACCGGCTGCTGGCGGAGGCGCTGGTGGACCAGGGCGTCGCCTCGGTGCGGATCGACAAGCGCGGAATGTTCGACAGCGCCGGCGCCGCGGCCGATCCCAACGCGGTGACCATCGCCGACTACGCCCGCGACGTGGAGGCCTGGGCCCAGGCGCTGAAGCCGGTGACCGAGGCGCCCTGCATCTGGGTCTTGGGGCACAGCGAGGGCGCGCTGGTGGCCTCCGCCGCCGCGGCCGAGCGCAGCGACGACATCTGCGGGCTGATCCTGGTGGCCGGGCCCGGCCGCCCGCTCGGCCAGGTGCTGCGCGAGCAGCTGAAGGCCAACCCGGCCAACGCGCCGCTGCTTGACGCCGCCTTCGAGGCCATCGCCAAGCTGGAGCGGCGCGAGCCGGTGGACGTCGCCGCCCTGCCCGCCCCTCTTCAGGTGCTGTTCCTGCCGGCGGTGCAGCCGTTCCTGATGGACCTGATGTCCTACGACCCGCCGGAACTACTGAAGCGCTACCGGGGGCCGGTGCTGGTCATCCAGGGCGAGAACGACCTGCAGATCTCCATGGCCGACGCCGAGCGGCTGGCCGCGGCCCGGCCGGGCGTGAAGCTGGTCAAGGTCAAGGGTATGAACCACGTCCTGAAGGAGGCCCCGGCGGAACGCGCCGGCAACTTCGCCACCTACCGCGATCCGCTGAAGCCGGTCGCCGCCCGAGCGGTAGAGGCGATCGTCGACTTCGTCCGCGGAAGCTGAGCGCTTGAGCCGGCCCGCGGGCGCCTCTAGCGTCGCGCGCATGCGCATCGCCACCTGGAACGTCAACTCGATCAACGCGCGGCTGGAGACCGTTCGGCGCTGGTTCGAACAGGAGCTGCCCGACGTCGCCTGCCTGCAGGAGCTGAAGTGCGTCGACGAGAAGTTCCCGGCCGAGCCGTTCGAGCGATTGGGCTACAATATCAAGGTCTTCGGCCAGAAAACCTACAACGGCGTGGCGATCCTCTCGAAGACGCCGCTGGAGGACGTACGCCGCGGCCTGCCTGGCGACGAGGCCGACGAGCAGGCCCGCTACATCGAGGCGGTGGTCTCGGGCCCGACCCCGGTGCGGGTGGCCTCCATCTACCTGCCCAACGGCAATCCGATCGGCACTGAGAAATTCGCCTACAAGCTGGCCTGGATGGACCGGCTGAACGCCCACGCGCGCGAACTGCTGGCGCTGGAGGAGCCGCTGGCCCTGGTCGGCGACTACAACGTCATCCCCGAACCGCGGGACGCCGAACACCCCGCCAACTGGACCGGTGACGCCCTGTTCCAGCCCGAGAGCCGCGCCGCCTTCCGGGCGCTGAAGTGGCTGGGGCTGACCGACGCCTACCTGGAGGCCGACGGCGCGCCGGGCGCCTACACCTTCTGGGACTATCAGGCCGGAGCCTGGCAGCGGAACAACGGCATCCGCATCGACCACGCCCTGCTCTCGCCGCAGGCCGCCGACCGGCTGGTCGGGGTGGCGATCCACCGCGACGTGCGTGGCTGGGAGAAGCCGTCCGACCACGTGCCGCTGGTCGTGGAACTCGACGTCTAGGCGACCGCCGCCTCATTTTGGCCAGCGAACACGACTCTCTTTCCGACCGGGCCGAAGCACCTTAGCCTCGCCGCCATGAACGATCTCGCGCGCCTGCTGATCTGGATCGGCCTGGCCGGAACGGTCGTGACCCTGCTGGGAAGCGCCGTGATCTGGTTCATGGACGAGGAACGGCGGATTCGGCGGGCCCTGAAGCGGGTGCTGAAGACGGCGCCCGAGGCTCTGGTGATCGCCCGCGGCCGCGGACGCGGGGCCGGCTTCTGCTTCTCCAAAGGCTCGATGGCGGTCGCCTGGGACGGCGGCGCCTGGTGCCTGGTCTACCGCATTGACGAGCTGGTCGGCGCCGAACTGATCGTCGACGACCAGGTGCTGGCCCGGGCCTTCCGCGGCGAGCCGCGCAAGGCGCTGGATCAGGCGATCGCGGCCATGGAGCGAGTCACCCTGCGGCTGGTGTTCGACGACCCCAAGTTCGTCGACTTCGACCTCGACCTGTGGCGGCCCGGAGACGAGGCCGGCCGGCGCGGTTCGCCCTCCACCGACGCGGTGAACGAGGCCGCGCGCTGGATCACCCGCGTCGAGGCCATCCTGCGCCGTGCGCCGCGCGTGGGCGCGCGCTTCGTCGCGCCGCCCCCCGCCCCCGTCCCTGCCCCGGCCCGAACCGAGGACGAGGCCGAACCCACTCCCGACCTGGACGCGCCCGGCGCGGCCAACGCCGCTTGACGCCCGCCGCCGCGGGCCGCCAACCTTCGCAACAGCCATCGGGGAGGCGTGAATGCTCAACCTCGTCGCCGCGTCCGCGTTCTTCGTACTCATCCACCTGCTGATTTCCGGCACCCGCGTTCGCGACGGCCTGATCGCGCGCATCGGCCAGGGTCCGTACATGGGCCTGTTCGTCGCGCTGTCCTTCGCCGGGCTGTTCTGGCTGGGCTGGGCCTTCGGCCAAGCCCGCGGCAGCTCCGCGAACGAGGTCTACTGGACGGTGGGCAGCGCCAGCCGGCACC